>PAGK01000026.1 GCA_002704515.1 Methanobacteriota archaeon | reverse complement strand
TGAAGAATGGGCTGAAGGTTCATTCGACCTGTGCAAGAACGAAACCGATGCGATATTCCTTGGTGCCATTGGATACCCTGGTGCACGGTTGCCCAATGGTGACTTGGCAGGCGGTTCGGTGATTTTGGGTTTGAGAAGTGGACTGGATTTGTACGCTAACGTACGTCCCATCAAACTCTACGAAGGTGTCCCGCACAAAATTCACGGTGGATTCCGCCAAATCTGGGAGCCAGGCATGGTGGACATGACCATTCTTCGAGAAAACACCGAGGGCTTGTACCATGCGCTCTTGCGACGCTCAGCCGATCGCGCCCAAGGGCGCCCTGAGTACGAGCCTGAACCGATGACCTTCCCTGGCCTTGAGGGCGAGGTTGCTTACGACCCACGCCCCATCTCAAAGAATGGCTCTGAACGCCTGATTCGCATGGGTTTTGACATCGCTGAAACGCGAAACGGCGCCCCCGCTGACGGCGTCCGACGCGTGTCTTGTATTGACAAATCCAACGTCACCCGAGGGTGCCAACTTTTCCGCTCCACCTTTGATGAAGTCGCTGCTCAATACCCCGGCACGGAAGCGGATTACGGATACATTGACGCCTTCATGCAGTGGATTACCCGTTCACCTGAACACTACGACACGGTGGTTACCTCGAACATGTTTGGAGATATTTCTACCGACCTCGGAGCCGTTTTACAAGGGGGCATGGGCATGGCCGCTTCCGGAAACATCGGAGACCACCACGCGTTCTTTGAGCCCGTACATGGTTCTGCACCCAAGCACGCAGGCCAAAACAAAGTCAACCCCATCGCTTCGATCAATTCAATCCAGATGATGATGGATTACCTTGGTCGAAAGACCAACGACGATGACCTTGTTGCCATTGGAGGGCTCATCGATGAAAGCGTGGCGGAGCACCTCAAGGCCGGCACCTCCCTCACCTACGACCTCGGCGGAACAACTTCCTGCTCAGACGTTGGGATCAGCATTGCGAACCGATTAGCGGACAAACTCAAGGAACGCTGATTCAGGGTCGCTTGAAAGCGTTGAGCATCTCGTTCACACCTTCCTCAAGCACCGCGATGTGGTTGTAGTCGGAATCGACTTCCAGCGTTCCTTCCGACGCAGTGAAGTCCAGCATGTTGCCAAGTGCACGTGAAAGTTCGTCAACAATGGTGATGGTTGCCTGCTGAGCCGACCGGGAGAGCGGGTTCAGATCGATGACAATCACCTCTTTGCCCATCGCTACCAGGGCTTGGCAACGATCCCCATCTTCCAGTGGAACGAGAATAGCATCGCTTTCGAGAATTCCATCGCGATGGCATGCCGCTCGCGGCCCTTCCAATCCAGGGATGCGAGCATCTGGGGCGTGTCCGAGCACGGGCACTTCCAAACCAAGGACATGTTTCCGCTCGTTCATGTGGTCGAGGATCGCTTTCATCCTCTCCGGAGTGCGATAGAAGATGTTGACTTCAACAGCACAGGACAATGCATTGGCCAACCGCAACATTTCATCACAGGCCAAGGCAGCCACGTTTCCGTTGATGCTCAGCACCGGCTTCTTTGCCGCTTGCAAGGTGGCCAGCGCTTGGCGAGTTGCTTGCAAAGCACTGGTGGTAGTCCGTTCACCGAGCAGATAATCAAACGCTTCCCCACGACCGTGTGCAATCATAGCGCTCCCGGCCAACATGCCTTTTTCTGCGGCGACCTCAAGGCGATGGCGCATCAGCAGCGAAGCATACCGTGGATGACTTGGGTCGGCCGCGATGTCGTCCATGGTACCGCCACCTCACAGGCCTTTGACGAGCATGCTCATGTCGAGTGGAGCAACGCCCCGGTTGACGGCACTGGTGGACACAACGTCCAACCCACACTCGTGCCACGACTTCAGTTCAGCAAAGACAATGCCTCCACTGGCCTCGAGCACCACGTGCTCCCGGATGCCTTGGTCTTCCATTTGCTCATTCACGGTTTTGCACTGCTCAGGAGAGAAATTGTCCAACATGATGACCAGACGAGGTACATCAGGTTCAGACCGGCGCTGAGACCAGATCATGGCGGCCATCAACGCTTCTTTTTCCGTTCTGGTTTCAACTTCAAGAAAAGCACCCACTTCGTTGGGATCAACGTCTTGCAAATAGGTGACGAGGCGTTCTGCATGGGTTTCGAGGTGGTCGTGCATGCTGGCCAAATCGTTTTCCTTGATCATCACCGCATCGTCTTTCGAAAGCCGGTGCGTCAATCCTCCACCCATGTGAACAGCCCACTTGTCAAGGAGCCCCCAAATGGTTTTGCGCGTGCAAGCAATTTGTTTTGGAGCGATGGACGACCAGCGTTTTGTTTCTGTCGCTATGCCGGAGAGTTGACCCAAGGCGTTGAGTGCGATACGTTCGACGGCAAGCACATCTTCGCTCGTACCTGAGAACATGGCGATTTCATCTCCAGATGACACGCGCTTTCCGTCCCCTGCAAACCATGAAACGCGGACCGATGGCGCCCAAATCTGCAGAAGGTAATCAACGACCGCACACCCGACGACCAAACCGTCTTGGCGAGCAAAGACCGTGGCTTCAACGGACGGTCCATCGCCCGAGAGAGGCATGTCAATTCCATCATCGCCAACCATGGCTCCAACCCATCTGTCAATGCTGGCGGTGAGTTTTCGGCTCGCACCTTCTTCCATGGTCCACAATTCATGCCCACGGTCGTGAGGCAAAGGCGGTGCATCGGCCATGATGATTGGAGTGTGGGCTACCTCTTCAAAGCACCCCTTCCAACGACCTTTTGATGCACACCCCATGGGAGTGCCATGGTTCGTGTCACGGTGGTTGGGGCAGGCATCGCAGGCCTGACCACCGCTTTGTATGCCGTGACCGCTGGGCACCACGTTGTGGTCCTTGACCGGACCGACCGCATCGGCGGGCGGGCGACGTCCCAAACCGTGGAAGGTGCTCCGTTTGGTTATGGGCTGCATTTGCTCCATCGCCGTGGCCCGTTGATGAAGGTGGTTCGGAAAATTAGCCGTTTGCGGATGGTCCTTTCCAGTCCGCGGCTTGACCGTCTTCACGTGGTCGGCGTTGGACCGCTCCGACCCAGAAACAACATCCGCCTCGCCGCTCAACTTCGACGCGCGCTCAAGCAAGCTGACCCTTCATCCCCAGCCACCCTCGGCGTGGCCCTTGTCGCCGGTTCGGGTGTTCAACGGTTTGATGGCCGGTACACGGCGCTCCAAAAGGGTCGATTGGCCGTGGTTGGCGAAGGATGGGCGGGAATCGTTGGAAGAATGGCCGCTGCACTGGATGAAGTAGGCGTCCTCATCGAAGCACACTGCCAAGTCGAAGCCGTTGAAAATGGACGGGTTTCGCTGAAAGACGGACGAACGTTTGACAGCGATGTCGTCGTTCTTGCCTGTGGAAAATCGCAAGCTCAACGCTTGTTGCGTCCGGTAGACGAAGAAGCCCTCGCTGGAATCTCCCCCGTCCGAGCCAGCACCCTGGATGCGACTTTGACCTCTCGTCCACTTGGTGAAAAACACGGACTCATCGATGCCCAAGAGGGAGCATATGTGTTCGACCTCGCCAACATCCAACCACGATTAGGGTTGGATGGGGCCTTCCTTTCAGCGGTGATGGTGGAACAAGAGAATGAAACAAAAGAAGCGCGCGCCATTCGCTTTGAGCACTTCCTTGAGCACCACGCCAAAGGGTGGCAACATCATGTGCTCCACGAACGGCGCCAAGAGAACATCGTCGTTCAGACGAAAGGGCAGAAACCGGCATACGACGCCTATGTTTCCAACGGCATTCTTCTGGCTGGGGAATGGGTCGCCTCTGACCATGAATTGGCCGATGCAGCTGCAGAAACAGGACGGAAATGCGGACAGAACATTGCTTGAATCCTTATTCACCTTCACCGTTGACCATCATTCATGCGCTTTGTTTCTTGGAACGTAAACGGGCTTCGAGCGGCGATCCGAAAAGGCATCGACGGTTATTTTGACGACCTCAAAGCCGATGTGGTGATGCTTCAAGAAACGCGAACTTTGGAAGAACAATTGCCCAAGGATTGGGCTTGGCCGACGGGCTGGGACGTCACCCTCCACCCTGCTGAGAAGAAGGGGTATTCCGGTGTAGCGACCGCCTCGACTCAAGCCCACGCCGTGGTGGCCAAGGGAAAAGGCGGAGTTTTTGATTCGAATGATAGCGAAGGGCGGGTGTTGGTATGCGAAGTCAATGGAGTCGTTTGCGTCAACACCTACCTTCCAAGCGGTTCCAACAAAGATGAGCGTCAGACGTTCAAAGAAGGTTGGATGGAGGAATGGCGGCAATTCATTCGGCCCTATTTGGACGACACCCGTCCCGTGGTGGTTTGCGGGGACCTCAACATCGCCCACACCGAGGACGACATTTGGAATCCGAAAGGGAACGCCAGAAACTCGGGGTTCTTGCCTCACGAGCGTGCTTGGTTTTCCGATTTGTTAGCCGACGGATGGCTTGACGCCTTCCGTCACAAGGTTGGGGATGGCGCCAAGGTATACTCTTGGTGGTCAAACCGGGGACAGGCTCGAGCAAAAGACCGAGGCTGGCGCATTGACTATTTCCTCCTCAATCCTGCTGCGGCGGAGGCCATGGTTGACTGCACCATCGTGCGGCAAGGAGGCATCGATGTTTCCGATCACGCACCGGTCGTCTTGGACCTGGACATCTAACCGTCGGTTCGGCCAAAACGGTGCCTTACTTTCGAAACAATCCAATACGCAGCATCGCGAACGGGCAGGGGCACCAACCACGCCAACGGGAACCACATGGCATAGTACCACCGCATGCACAGCAGCAAGCGAATGGCTCCCGCAGAGCGAACATAGGGGCGTCCATTTCGAACGACATACACGGTGTCCATGACTTGAAGGCGTTCGGGAAACGAAGCGATGATGGCTTCTCCTTCCTCCGAGTCAATGCCATGAACCTCAAAATCCACGGATGGTTTCACCCGCTTGTGAAGAAAACGAGCCAAACCGTTGCACATCACGCAGTGCGCATCGATCAAGACAGTGGTCCTGGACATGGCCTCACCCGTTGTTTGCTTCTTCCAATGCACTGAGCGTCACGAGGAGGTGATCAACCCGATCGCGGAGGGCCTGAAGGTCATGGTCCACGACTTTCACGAGCAGTTCAACCTCGGCATCTTCGGCCTGAAGCACCGCCTCAAACCCTTGTTCCTTGGCCGCTGCAACCATCGCCTCACCGAGAGCAGAATCGCCGGCCCACCGCACCTCCATCTCGTGCTGTTCGGTCATGATGGGGCCTTGAGGTGGGCTGATATGAGACTAACCATCCCGATAGGCATGGCTCAGCCTTCCGATGACCCATTCGTCGTGGCGGGAAGCGGAGGAGTGGTTCTGGGCGAAGCGAGAACCAATCACCAGGGCCGCAAAGCACTCCTGCTCGTTCGAGGCTCAGAAGACACAACTGAATTGAGGGCCTTGGCTGAAACCATGGGCATCACCATCGTCGAAACCGTGGTGCAAAGTGGCCACGCTGACCCACGCACCTACTTTGGAAAAGGCCGCCTTGAAGACATCGCCGACGAGCGCAGGAGCACACTTGCCGGCCATCCTTGGGAAGGCGTCGATTTGGCCATCATTCACACCAACGCCACCCCCCGACAACTCGTTGGCGTCAATCAAGCCCTCGGAGTCGAAGTGTGGGATCGAGTCCGTCTTCTCCTCGCCCTGTTCACCGCGCACGCCTCTTCGGTCGAAGCAAGAACGCAGGTTCGAATCGCACAGCTTCAATCAGATCGAACCATTTTGCGAGAAGTTGCTCAACAACAAACAACCGGTGAGCGAGCAGGGTACGGTGGAGGTGGTGTGACGGCCCTCCAAAACGTCATTGCGAATCTGAACCGAGAACTCACCAACCTCCGCCGCCGGCAAAAACGGCACGTCAATGCTCAGCGCGAACATCGCCGTCAGCGCATTCGTAGTGGGGCAATGACCGTTGGGTTTGTCGGATACACCAACGCTGGAAAGTCCTCCCTTTTCCAACATTTATCCGGGAAACCGGTGCTGGTTGAGGACCAATTGTTCTCCACCTTGGAGACCACGGTGGGGCGGATGGAGAAAAGCCCTCGAATTCTCTTAGCCGACACCATCGGATTTATTGATAACATACCAAATGCAACACTAGCGGCATTTAAAGCAACTATTGCTGAAGCACTTAATGCTGATTTAACGCTTATTTTGGTTGACACCTCCGACTCGTTACCCGAGGTCACCCGAAAATTGGAAACCACCCGGCGCGAGGTTCTCGAACGGCAAGACCACGACACCGAAGGGCTCGACGAGGACCGACCTCCTTACGTTGTGTTAACCAAAATTGACAAAGTCACACCGGCTCAACAAGCGGCGGTTTCCGACCTGGTCACTCAACTTGGCTTTCCGGCTCCTGTTGCCCTTTCTTCAATGACAGGGGAAGGGGTTGACGAGCTCCAACACTTCATCCGCGAGCGTCTTTTTGGCTCACCGTTCTTCCTTCACATTCATCCTCCAACCACCGCACATCCGGACGCCAGCGAACGCATTGTTTCAGCCGTTTACGACCAAGGTATGGTGGAGGAGGATGTGCGTGAGGAAAATGGATCGATTCAGGTGAACGTTTGGATGACCGAGGCGTGCCTGGCTCAACTCCGTGGTCGTTGGGGCTCGCGCATTGACATCAAGTAGGGCCGCCGCCTCAGCATAACCATGTCGGAGGGCGCAGAGGACGATGCGACCTACCTCGACGAAATGACCGACGAGACGCCCATGTTGTTTGCATCTTCCAAGGCCGTCCTCACCATCGAAGACCCAAACCTCCACCCCATCGGAAAAGCGACCGCTGTGTTTCTCCTCTTCACGTGCATGTTGGGTTTTCTCAACGGTTTGGATTATGCCTCTCCCAACGATGGTTTGGTGCGTCCGGATGAATTTGTTTACCGATTGGCGTTGACGGCTCCAGACGATACGGCGACGTTCACCGGAACGGTGGTGGATGAGGCTGGAAAACCCATGGTGAACGCCACGGTCTACCTTTCATGGTTGGACGACGTCTCGAGCATGTGGGTTTCCGAGGAAAACGTGACCGACGAATCGGGATATTTCTCCTTTGAACAATTGGACCCTGGGTTGATTCGCGTGGACATCATCGTTCATCGCAACGACCATCGGGACGTCTATTCCAACCGCGTTCTCTTGTCTCCTCCGGCATTGATTGAACCCATTGGATTTACATCGATTGATTTTGAATTCCCCTCCGAGCAAACCTTTGCAGAAGAGCCCTGTCAAGGAACGACCGAAGCATGCGAGATTCGCACGGTGGATCGAACCCCTTCTCAACAAGACCATCCCTTGATGGATTCCAGTGCTCAAGCCGTGTATGTTTTGGTTGGCTTTGCGTTCATGGGGCTCTCCCTCATCGCAGCTGGGTTTTCCGTTTGGGCACTGAAATCGGGTTCCATTGTTCTGCTTCGTACATCATCCGTGGTCGCTTTTTTCACGGTAGGGCATTACTGGTCGGCCTGCATTTTCGGCTTGCTTGCGTTCGTCCTCACGTTTGCTATTCCGCGCCGCCGAATACCAATGCTGTGAAGGAAGAGGGCCTATTGGTCGGCAATGGCTGGCATGGAGGAGTGATGGAGATTGATTCGCAAGGCCCCAGCATTATCCAGCACATAGCCAAACGTGTATTCCACCTTGACTTCCTCACCCTTCGGGGGCGTGAAGAAATAATTCCCCATGGCCAAAGCGGTTGACCCATCGAGGATGATGTCGGTGTTCTCAAATCGAACCTTTGTCCATCCCTTGATAGCGAAGCCTTTGTCTTCGGGGCAGGCATGGTTGGAGGCGACAAAATAGGAGAGTGCTTGCTCAAAAGTCGGGCGAAATTGCTCAACAGCAGCGAGGGTTGGCTTGAACAAAACCGTGCTCATACCGTAGGCGTACAGGGTTTCGACGTGGTTTCGAGCGATTCCAACATAATCGGCTCCCTCTTGGTGGGCCGAAGCCATCGCTACAATTCCTTCTCCCCATGCTTGTTGTGCCTTCTCAATACCGTCGCGTGTTATCATGCGCTCACCATCCCTAAGCCGTGTTGTTCACGGTAGCCTTTCTTTTTTGCTCGGTGGAAGTGAACGGTGGAGAATCCCGGGGAAGTTGACGCTACCGAGCGACCTCCTTATGTCGGGGGAGGGCTTCCTCGTTGCATGGACCTGAAGGGAGCGACATGGATGGTCCGGAATTTGGACCAACCGGTTTCCATGGTTCACCTTACGTCCGAACAGGATGTGTTTGCAGGAGGATGGCATGGTCGCTTGACGCACTGGGCCGAAGACGGCGAACACCGGTGGACTGCTCAAACCAACGACCGGGTCAGCGCCATCGCCTTGAGTGAAACCCAAGTCGTCGTGGCCAGCGGTTTGCACGTCGTTTCTCTTGACAGAAACACCGGTGAAGAGCTGTGGTCAATGGCCCTCGAGGGAAGTGCTGACGATCTCATTTGGTGGCAAGGCGATGTCGTAGCCATCTCTTCGGTGTACGACATCGAGCACAACGATTTCATTGAATCGGCGGTTTGGAGAATCGCCTCCGATGGAACGCTGCTTTGGGTCGAACGGATGGATGAACGCCCATGGACTCTCGTTTGCGCCGACGGTGCTCTGCTCGCCGGATTGGGGCGTCCACGATGCGGGCACCTTGACATCTCTGGTTCTCCCCCCTTTGCTCACACAAAACCTCCCACTTCTTCTCCCACCACCGCCGGGGCGAACGGGCGAACTCAAGGCTTGTTTGGGCAAACCGATGGGAGCGTTGTTTCACACCTTGGAACGGTGCTCTCCACCGAAGACGGAGCCATTGAACACTTGACGTGCATGGTCAAGGGGTACGTGGCAACCACCGATGCTGGCCTTGCGGTTGGTCGAACAGAAAAAGGCGAAAAGTGTTGGTCTTCGCTTGGGCCGCCGGTATCCGTCCAAACCGAAGCCATGGAGCAAAACGGTGCCTCACTCCTGTGGTTGGCCCGAGACGATGGTCAAGGCAGTAGGCTCAATGTTTGGGCCACCGACAAAGGTGGAAAAGTTGCGACGGGTGAGTTTGCTAAAGTGCGGAGCATGCACGGCACTCAGGAACGGGCCGCCATCGGATGCGAAGACGGTCAAATCCATGTCTGGGATCGTGAAATGTTGCACCGCCGCCTCAACAGTCAGGGGCCTTCAATGACAGAACAGACCGATGAGCGGACCTCGGCCCTACAAGCTAAACTTCGGGCCCTCCGCCGCTCTTGACTCACACTTGTTTCGGGCCCGTCATAAGTTCAGGACGAACCCAAGCGTCAAACTCCTCGTTGGTCAAGTAGCCCAATTCAAGCGCAGATTCCCGAAGCGTGGTTCCCTTTTCGTGGGCATTCTTCGCAATCTTGGCCGCTTTATCGTACCCAATGTGGTTGTTGAGGGCCGTAACCAGCATCAGTGAATTCTCCAAATGGGATTGGATGTTGCTTTCAACGGCCACCAAACCCTCAACACAGCGAGTTCGGAAGGTTCGGCATGCATCCGTGAGCAGATCCACGGAATGCATGAAATTGTGAATCATCAGTGGCTTGAAGACGTTCAATTCGAAGTTGCCTTGGCTTCCTCCGATGGTGATGGCCGTGTGGTTGCCCATGACTTGGCAGCACACCATGGTCATGGCTTCGGATTGGGTCGGGTTCACCTTTCCAGGCATGATGGACGACCCCGGTTCGTTGGCCGGCAAAGCCAATTCACCAAGTCCGCAACGGGGACCGGACCCCAACCAGCGAATGTCGTTGGCGATTTTCATCAGTGACGCCGCCAAGGTGTTCAGCGCCCCGGACGCTGCAACGATGGCATCGTGTGCAGCCAGTTGAGCGAATTTGTTCTCCGCAGAGCAAAAGGTCAAGCCTGTGATGTTGGCGATTTCATCGGCCACCATTTGAGCGAAGAGGGGGTGGGCATTGAGTCCAGTCCCCACCGCCGTTCCGCCAAGAGCCAATTCAAACAAGTCGTCCAGTGCAAAGTCAAGGCGCCTGAGGTCGGCGTCCAATTGAGCCACCCACCCCGAAGCTTCCTGCCCGAGGGTCAGAGGGACGGCGTCCATGAGGTGGGTGCGCCCGATTTTCACGATGCCCTTCCATTCCTCAGATTTGGCATGCAAAGCATCTCGCAGGGCGCGAACACTTGGAAGCAAGCGGTGTGTAAACGCCTCGGCAGCGGCGATGTGCATGGCGGTTGGAAACGTGTCATTGGACGATTGAGCCCGATTGACATGGTCGTTGGGGTGAACGGGTGATTTGGAGCCCAAGACGCCACCCGCGATTTCGATGGCTCGGTTGGCGATCACTTCGTTGGTGTTCATGTTCGATTGGGTGCCACTTCCAGTTTGCCAAACACGGAGAGGAAAGTGCCCGTTCAAGTGTCCATCAATCACTTCTTGCGACGCAGCGATGATGAGGTCGCCAACTTCGGGGTCGAGTTGTTTGAGGGCCACGTTGGTTTTTGCAGCGGCTTGCTTCAGAACACCAAAGGCGCGAACGACGCCCAAAGGCATGGTGTCATGGCCGATGTCAAAATTCAGCAGCGACCGTGCGGTCTGGCATCCATAGTAGCGGTCGGCAGGAACCTCGAGTTCACCCATCGTATCGGATTCAATTCGCACTTCGCCCTCGGCGACTTTTGCCTGACGGCTTTCTGCTGGGGGTGGTGAAACCGCTGGTGCTCGGTCTTCCAGCCCTTGCTGAATCAATCGGGCGATGGTTGCTGACCGACCCTCTGCCCGGCCTTTGCCAACCTTACGGTCCAGTTTTTTCGCTAGGTCTTCGGGAATGCTGATGCTGATAATTCGACGGTCGCCCGCACGGTGTTTTGCCATGAATTCAATCCGGAGGAGGCATTTAATAAATAATGCGCAGCCTGAAAAAGAGGTCATCCAATCCCAACGGAGCGGCTCACCCTTTGATGACCGATTTCAAGATTCGAAGGGTGGTGCTTTCGCCACCGGTCATGTTGCCCATGGCGCGCATGTCTTCGAATTCAGCCCATTTTTCCACCAACCGGTCTTCCGCCCAAGCATCGAGGAACCACGGGTGAATGTAGGATGAACGGCACACCGTCCGCGTATTCCCAAGGTTGGCAGCGACCGTATCAATCACGGCAAGCATGGCCTTGTTCTTGGCGGCTTCACTGGCAGGAGGGGTCCAATCCCCTTCGCTCCACAGTTTTTGCATTGATTCAACCTTCGGAATTGACTTCATCCATTTCTTCATGGCCTGTTCCGATTGGGGCTCAGCGAGGAAGGCCAAGCGTTCTGCACAACGGTAGGTTGCAGCCCATGTTCGGAAATTTTTGGCCGTGAACGCCATGCCGCTTGACTCTCGAATGTATTGATTGATATGTTCTGCTTTCAGGTCAACCTCGTTTCCAGCTTCAGAGATGTACATGAATAAATCAGCATTTTTTGCTCCCAGACGATTGGTTTTGAGGATCAAATCCACAAGGTAGTCGTCCTTGATGGTGATGTCCCAATCCTTGCCAGATTTGCCGGTAAAGGAGAAAACAGCATCGTGGCGACCTTCGGCTTCGTCTCCTTTGATGTGTTTTACGTGCATGGCTTTGAGGGTCGTCAAACCGTAGGATTCGTTGGCTTTCGCGTATTCATCCGACCCTACACGGATGTTGTAGAGGTCGATCAGGCGAACAACGAGTGCGGCGACCGTGTTGAGGGCCATCCCTCCCGCCTCAAGGTCTCGAGCGACCTGTCGCCTAAGGCGGGGAAGTTGTGAGGCAAAATACACCACATCATCGTACTTCATTTCGGTGGTGATCTCCGTCCAATCAGGGTGGTAGCGGTATTGCAATCTGCCCTTGATGTCCCGACCGGTTGCTTGGATGTGGCCTCGTGGGTTGGGGCAAATCCAAACATCTTCCCACGCTGGGGGCAATCCCATTTTATTCCAGCGTTGAACGATGTCTTCTTCGTCAACGGGTTCACCATCAGGGGCGAGGTACTCCCACTGGATTTCACCTTCCTCGGTCGCTGCGTTTCGGCGAGATATGCCTCGGAGTGACGGGTCGCTGCGAATCAACGTTGCTCTGCGCAAGGCTTCATCCGCATCCACAGGCATAAGCCTGCGGTCTGCCTAACAGGTGATGAACTTAGGGGCGTTTATGATTGGATGAACTCCGGTCCAATACCAACCTTTACCTCACCATGTTGAAACATTCCTCGGTACATCAACATCGTTTGGAATGGCATGACCACGTCTCCTTGACGGTTAAGGGCAATCAATCCTCCACGACCACCAAACGGCTGAACTTCATTCAACACATTTTCCGCTGCCTGCGACAAGGACATCGTTCGATGGTGAACGGCCATTGAATGAGCCGCGACCGTTCGAATGAATGCTTCACCAATCCCGGTGCATGAGACCGCAACGTTGGTGTCAGCCCACGTGCCTGCTCCAATGATTCCTGTGTCGCCAACACGCCCGGATGGTTTCCCGGTCATGCCACCGGTGGACGTGGCAGCGGCCACGTTTCCATGGACATCCAGGGCCACCGCTCCAACCGTGCCCCATCCGTCTTCATCTCCATCGTGGTCGAGCAAAGCATCCTCTTCATCGGTCGCTCCTGGGCGGAGACGTTGGTCTTTCCATTTGGCCCACTGTGCTTGTCGTAGGTCCGTTTTGAGCCATGGCAACGATACCTGTTCGACTCCCTCTTCCTCAGCAAATCGGTCACCGGCGGAACCGGTCAACATCACGGGCCAACCCTTGACCAACAAATGATGTGCAGCGCGAATCGGGTGGCGTGAGGTCTTCAGGCCGATCATCGCCCCTGCCGCTTGGTCACAACCTCGCATGATGCTGGCGTCCATGCTCACCTCACCGTTTTCGTCAAGCACCGAGCCTTTTCCAGCATTGAACAGAGGCTCGTCTTCCATGGCTTCGACCGCCAAGGTTACTGCTTCAGTCGCTGTGAGTTCACCGAGAGCGAGACGCTTGCCGAGGTCACTGAGGAGTGTTTGCATGCAGGCTAGACGTTGTGGGTCTGCATCGGTCATGCCGCGCCATGGGCCGTCGCCACCTGCACCTCCGTGCACGGCGAGAACAACCAAACCTTCACGCTCCAATGGAGTTCACTCTACGACGGTGCATCGGATGATTTGCTGAGGTTGAGCGGGGCGGTCGCCGGGTAGTTTCTGGCACCGTTCGATGGTATGAACGATGTCCATGCCCTCACTAACCGCTCCGAAGACAGCGTGGTTGCCGTTGAGCCATGGAGTGGCAATGGTGGTGAGGAAAAATTGCGAACCACCGGTGTTTCGTCCAGCGTTGGCCATGGAGAGAACACCCGGTTTGTCGTGCTTGAGGGCGAGCGCAGATGGCTCGCAAGGAATTTGCCACCCTGGTCCACCGGTGCCCGCTCGGCGGGACATGGGGTCCTTTGAGTGAGGGCATCCGCCTTGAATCATGAAATCTTCAATCACACGATGGAAGTGGAGGCCGTCGTAGTGCCCCATCTCGACGAGTTTAACGAAATTGGCGACGGTTTCGGGGGCGCTGCCGTGAAAGAGTTCGATGGTGATGTTGCCTGCGGTGGTCTCCATGAGAATGTGCATGGCCTAACCACTGACCGGCACTTGAAGAGGATTTGCCTGTCTTGCAGTGAACCACACCTTGATAATTAATGGGCATCAAAAATAAATTATGGGCAACCCACTCGATATCCCCTTTACGAACATGGACGGCGAACAAACCACTCTTCGTGCACTCGGCGGCACCCGTTGGCTGGTGGTGAACGTGGCCAGTGCTTGTGGAGCAACGCCACAATACGCTGGCCTCCAGTCCCTTCACGAGGCCCACGAGGACTTGACCGTCGTCGGTTTTCCATGCAATCAATTCGGCCGGCAAGAGCCTGGTACTCATGAGGAGATCTGTGAATTCACCTCCTCGACCTACAACGTGACTTTTCCCCTCATGGCGAAAGCCGATGTGAACGGGGCGGAGCGACTTTCACTCTTCGAGAGCCTTTGTCAGACCGCTGACGCCAAAGGTCACGATGGCGATATCCGTTGGAATTTTGAAAAATTCCTCATCGAGGACGACGGTACAGTCACGCGATTTTCCTCCGGTGTCAAGCCGGATGCCCTCGGGCTGTAATCAAGGCGTCTTGTAGCGTCGCTCTTTCAGATCGTTTTGATAGCGTTCACCAAAGGACGCCCCGTGCTCTGCAATCCATTCCGAGAACAAACGCGTGCCCACTGGAGGGGCCGACGACGCCATCAAACCTTGGCGGAGGCCTTTGATTTCAGCGCGTGTAATGACGTCGTCTTGCAAAAACACCCCCAACATCCTTCCAAACATCCACCCGGCCAGCGGAGGTATGGGGAGGATCATCCGCCTCAATCCCATGGCTTTCACCATGTGGCGAATGTAGTCCTTGTAGCGAAACGTCTCGGGGCCCGTGACGTCAACGATGGCGTTCTCTTTGGCCTTGCCTTGGGCGATGGCCACCTCTGCAACGTCCTCGACATGAACCGGCTGAATCGGATAATTTCCAAAACCAAACACGCCGAAAACAGGGAATCGGCGGAGCATCCAAGCAATGTTGTTGATGAGGACGTTTCGGTGGCCACCAAAGAGGACCGTCGGACGTAAAATGGCGTACGAGAGGCCCGATGTTTCCAACAAGCGCTCAACTTCCACTTTGCCTTCGAAATACGTCCAGTTGGGAGCTTTGGTTGGATTGGCAACAGAGAATTGGACGATGCGCTTGACGCCGGCCAAGGTTGCGGCCTCAAACAACCGTCGTGTGTTCTCTACGGCGGTGTTGTGAGCAAACTGCTTGTCTCGCTTGTTGTATCGAACCCAATACGTGTTGTAGAGCACTTCAGCACCACGCAATGAATCGACCAACCGATCCATATCGTTGAAATCAAGCCCGTGCACTTCCACTTGCCCATCAAAGGGGTCGTCCCGCCCTACGGCGTTGGTCAACGTTCGAACGTCTACGTCCTCCTTCAACAGGTGGTGAGCAATCCATCGACCTGAGTAGCCAAACGCGCCGGTCACAACGTGAAGAGGCCGGCCCATGACCCGAAACCGATGTCATGAACAAGAAACCCATGGTTCGTTTTCATGGATATCAAACTGAATGTCTTGTTTCACTTGGTCGCGACCCTCGGTGTTCATAGGGAAAGGGTTGGAGGCCCGAATGGAGCGGTTGGTCCGAAGGCTACGGTCGCGGGGTGCTCGTCCTTGAGGCATCGGCATGTCAACCTTTAGCGATTTAGAACTAGATGAACGAATTTTGGAAGCCCTGACTTCCGAAGGGTATCAGACCCCCACTCCGGTTCAATCCGAAACAATTCCAGCTCTCATGTCGGGCCGTGACGTGATGGGTATCGCCCAGACCGGTACGGGAAAAACGGCCGCCTTCGCCCTTCCCATCCTTCACCACCTCGCCAATGAGCAACCAGGTTCTGGACGGCCCATTCGAGCGCTCATGCTCACGCCCACCCGCGAACTGGCCGCGCAAATTGCTGAACGACTCCGCGTTTATGGACGCCATCTTCCGTTGTACTCAACCGTCATTTTCGGCGGAGTCGGACAATCGCCACAGGTCAAAGCTCTTCGACGCGGCGTGGATATTTTGGTCGCCACGCCCGGCCGTCTTCTGGACCTTCACAATCAAGGCCATGTCGATTTGAGCTACGTGGAGCACTTCGTTTTGGACGAGGCCGACCGCATGCTTGACATGGGCTTTAGCAAGGACGTCGAGCGCATCCTCGCCCTTGTCCCAAACAAGCGTCAGAATCTCATGTTCAGTGCAACCATGCCCAAAGCCATTGGTACACTGGCCGGCCGAATGCTTCACCGTCCTGTTGAAGTTGATATCAGTCCAGAAGCGCCCACCACCGACCGGATCGAACAGTACATTGCGTTCGTCCAGAAAAGTGACAAGCGCGAGTTACTCATCGACCTTATCGAGGGGCAAATGGTGTCGTGTGGCATTGTTTTCACACGAACCAAACATGCTGCAAACCGCTTGGCGAAGCAGCTCAGCAAGGTCGGCATTCCATCCGATTCCATTCATGGTGACAAGAGTCAAACCGCTCGAACCAAAGCCCTTGCCTCGTTCAAAAAAGGTGATGTGTTTGTGCTGGTGGCTACCGACATCGCCAGCCGCGGTATCGATGTAGAGGACATCACTCACGTGTTCAATTTTGATCTTCCCAATGAGCCCGAAGTCTACATCCATCGCATCGGCCGAACGGCACGGGCAGGACGCGAAGGATTGGCCTACTCGTTCTGTGATGAAACAGAATCGGGGTATTTGGTGGGCATTCAGCAACTTCTTGGCGAAGAGATTGAAGTGTTGGAAGACCAACCGTACCATTTCGAGAAAGCACGGCCCAAGCCCGGTCAAAAACCCGGTCGGGTCAAGGGGTCACCTGGTGGTGGGCGTTCCCGTCGCGGCACCGGGCGCGGCAGCGGAATGCGTCGCTACAACCGTGGTGGCCAGAAGCGAGGCGATGGTGGCAACCGTTCCGGCGGCCAACGTGGCGGTAATCGCTCGGGAGGTCAGCGTGACGGCAACCGGCGAAACGACGACCGTAAGTCGAACAACCGTTCAAACCGACCTGGCCAAAAAAGCGACCGGCCCAACCGTCCATCAGGCGGTCGTCCTCCACAAAACAACGACCGTCGTGGAAAGCAACAAGGTCGTTCGAATGCTTCGAACCGTCAAGGTTCTCGACGACGAACTCAACGACGAGATGACCGATCTTGAGCTAGCTCAATTGAGGTCGCTGGGTGCTTTTATTCACGCCAGTGGCGCAGGTGCAGCAGCGTTGACATCCGCCGATACACCGGCTTCATAGCGCTTGAAATTCTCCTTGAACATCGAGGCCAATTTGTCGGCGGTTGCATCGTAAGCGGCTCCGTTGGACCATGTGGACTTGGGTTGCAAAACCTCGGCAGGAACGCCGGGGCACGAGGTGGGAACTTCAAATCCGAAACGCTGGTCGGTGACAAATTCGACGTCGTCCAAGGCGCCGTCGAGGGCAGCGTTGAGCATGGCGCGGGTGTACTTGATTTTCATGCGGTTTCCTTCACCATACGCTCCTCCGGACCAGCCGGTGTTGATGAGCCACGCCGTTGAACCGTGCTGGGCCATCTTGTCGGAGAGCAAATCGGCGTATACGCCGGGGTGCATGGGCATGAAGGGCTCACCAAAACAAGCCGAAAAGGTCGCTTGCGGTTCCTTGACACCAACTTCGGTACCGGCTACCTTGGCGGTGTATCCAGAGATGAAGTGGTAGGCTGCCTGTGAAGGGGTGAGGCGAGAGATTGGAGGCAGGACACCAAAGGCATCGCAGGTCAGGAAAATCACGTTTTGTGGGTGCCCTCCCTTGGAGTCATCCGTGCGATTGTCGATGAACTCGATGGGGTAGGAACCACGGGTGTTTTGGGTCTTTGTTATGTCATGAAAATCCGGTACACCTTCATCGTCCAACACGATGTTTTCCAACACCGTGCCGTGTTTTCGAGTGGTTCCAAAAATCGCAGGTTCGTCCTCTTCGGAGAGGTCGATGAGCTTCGCATAGCACCCGCCTTCGAAGTTGAACACACCGTTGGCACCCCATCCATGCTCGTCATCACCGATGAGTGCGCGCTTTGGGTCGGCCGAGAGCGTCGTCTTTCCTGTGCCGGAAAGTCCGAAAAAGATGGCGGTGTTTTCTCCAGTGGTGTTGGCTGAACAATGCATTGGAAGGATNCCCTTCTTGGGCANGATCAAGTTCATGACGGAGAAAATCGATTTTTTGATNTCACCTGCATACCGAGTTCCACCGATGATGACTTCTTTGGCTGCATAGTTGACGATAACAAAGCATTGGGAATTGAGTCCATCAATCTCCGGGTCGGCTTCGAAGTGAGGGGCGTGAAGAACGGTGAATTCCGGCTCATGCTTTTCCAGTTGCTGTGCGTCGGGTCGAATGAACATGTTCCGGGCGAAGGTGTTGTGCCAGGCGTTGTGNTTCACGACTCGAATGGGGAGCGCTTCAGAGAAATCGGCCCCACAATAGAGGTCTTGCACGAAAAGCGAATCTTGGGCTGAAAGGAATTCCACAACCTTGGCTCTCATGCGCGTGAACGTGTCAAGGTCGGTAGAGACGTTGACGTCACCCCAATTGATGTCGTCGGAGACCGATGCTTCGTCAACGATGTACTTGTCATTGGGCGACCGTCCCGTTCGTTCACCGGTTTCGGTGACCAAGGCTCCATGGGCGCTGAGTATGCCCTCTCCACGCTCGACGGCGAGCGCAATCAAATCCTTCGCTTCGAGGTTCCAGTGCACGGTTCCGCTGGGGGAGAGACCGTGCCGTTCGAGGCTTCCCGATGGAGTGCCTAGTGTGCCGCCCATGCCGACCGTTTCCGCCGCCCCTCTTTGTCCCTTTTGGCTGAGCAACAAGGCGAAACCGAGGTTCGCTCACACCCCNTACGCGCCGTTCGGCTTCACCAGCACGGCCCGAAATTGAAACCTCTTTGGTACCGTGAGCGGTCAAGTTCAAGTTGAAAGAGACCGACTGGCCTTCATGGATGGGAGTGGTTCAGGCAATGGCCCCCGTTCCCCTGAGGACGACGACGTCCTTCGAGAGCAATCCTTCAAGCGCCCTCAGGGGCTCAACTTTGACTCGTTCATGGTTGCTTCCCCGCCCACGTCCGAGTCGGATGGTGAGGCGACCGACCAGACCGCCGAAGAACCCGTTCAAACCGATGCTGCAGTTGGTGAGATAAACGAGCTCTTCACCATGGAAGTTTCCCAGGCCCCTGTGTCTGATTCAACCACGCAGATGGCCGTGTATGGTGAGCAAACCATTGGCAAAGGATTGGCAGTCGCTATGGTGGTGGTCTGGACGGCCATCGGGGCTTTGGTCGGGACCGTCCTTCCTCCATTGCTGGGCGGTTTCGGATTGTTGTCGATGGCTGCTTTTGGCTTGTTCCTTGGCGAGCGGTGGATCCGGCGAGACGCCATGCATCTGCTCGGCATCACGTGGGTCATCATCTCAATGAAACTGCTCTATGGCCTTGCTCTTGATGCATGGCGTTGGGGATGGCTCGATGGCCTCGGCCTTCCAGAAAGTCAGGTTTTGGGGGCGATAATGCTCGCATTGGTTGGATTAAACGTCGGCCTAGCCTTCCGCCATAATGAAGACGCCATCGCTGCACAGTCAGCCTTGGTTCTGTTTGCCATTGGCAGTTCGGCAGGCGCCGTTTATGGCGAGGTAGGCATTGCCGTGCTTATCGTGATGGCGATGGCGCTTATGCACGGTTTGGCGTTGATTCGTTCGTCCGGTAACCTCGCCAGTCTTGGCATTTCAATGTCCTACCTTTGGGTTGGTGTTCACGCTCTTTCAAACGACTGGAGCATTCTTTCCCTGACCCTTTTGACCATTGAAAATGATCTGACATTGTTCCTGCTCCTCAGTGTTGTCACGGCGGCCAATGCCTCAATGGCGGCGGCCTTTGTCCACCATGAAAATTGGTTGAGCCAAGCCGTGAACGCCGTTGGTTTGGGGAAACCTGGCCTTTGGGCCGTGTCGGTTTCTTTGGGTATGGTGGGGGCCCTGATGACCATCGCTGCTCATCGCACCGAAACAGGGTATGCTTTGGCTCAATTGATGCTCTTGACCCTCGCCTTCACCTCTTCTTATCTGGTGGTGAGAGGCGTCTCATGGACGCGGCTCATGCCCTTTGTTCTGGCACCCATGCCGTTTCTCATCGCCGGCCTTTCACTGCTCAATGCGGGCATCATTTCCCTTTCGTTTCCGTTTGCGCTTGGCGAATATTCCGTCTTCGCCATCGCCACGTCGGGCTTGTGCATCGGGGTATTGCTCACCCACCAAGCCAACGTTTCCGACCACGTACTTTGGATGGGTGGCTTGGTTATCGTTGTGCTCTTGACCTTGCTCATTCCAGCTGATGATGGTGGAAATCATGCTCGATTGTTGTTGGCCACGCAAGGGGCTGTCTGGCTTGGGCTTGGCGTCATTGCGGTCCTTCGTAGTTCACCCAGCATTGCTGGCGTGGCCGTTCTTGCACCCTACCTTTGGCTGTTGGTGTTCGCCACCGATGTCGAGCAGCGCCTCGTCAATGCCGATCTCGTTCCAATCGTGCTCTCAGAGCGCGACCTCGGCGTTTGGATGCTGTTGTTGGTGGTTCAACAAATCGGTGTGAACCGGCGCTTGGGAGAGGCGAATCTCAACCTTGCAGGAGGCTTTGCCGGTCTTTCGGAAATGAGTTCCCGGCTCCGAGACTCCGATTTGCTCAACCTCTGGAACCTCGGCTTCCTTTCCGCCTGTCTCTCATTCGTGGCCATCGCCCGACCAGACGGGTTGACGGCCCTCGGCGTTTTGGGCGGCATGACGGCTTTGTTGCTGGCGCATGCGAGCATGACGTGGCTTGGCCTGCATCAAGGACGCCCCCAAACCCTGGTCATCGCTTGGTCCATTGCCGCCCTGGCTATCGCTTGGAAATACGGTATGGAGGCAGGCTGGGGTGCAGCGTTAACCGTTGGCAGTTTGGTGTTGATCCTCGCCTCTTCAAAACGCTCCTCAGGCGCTGAGGAGGATCCCGACGCCTCGCTGCGAAGCCTCCCCGGCCGATTGCTGACGGTGCATTTGGGGATGATGACGGCGTTGTTCATCATCGTCGCCTTGGGCCCTCAACGCCCCACGGAATTAACCGGGCAATCGGTGCTTATTGACGCCCTTAATCATCAATGGCTCACCGTTATCGGAGCGGCCTCGTTGGTGCTTTACATGCAACGGTTGACCTCGGTTGAGGCGCTGCTCCCTCCGACGGTTGCTGCCCTTGGGTTACTCGTCAGTATGGCTCTTGCTGGGCAAACAATCGACGATTCGTTCATGCAGTTGTCAGCCCTCGTCATGTTCGTTGTTGTTGGTGCCTACTTGGCGTTCCAGGGCGATGTTCGGTCCGGATTGCGGGCCCTTGCGGCCAAGGAAGAACGGCAAGCGACCTTTGCTGCAAAACGTGAACGGGTGCAATCCCTGGTGTCCACGGTAAGCAGTGACGGCGCAACCTCAGTGGCGCTCAAACAACTGGATGCAGAACTTTTGCAGCTTTCACAGCAGCAGAAAAAACGAGCAAAACGAGCGGGTGTCGACGAAGGGGACGACCTGCTTGTCGGGGACATTCATTACCGCCCGGTTGTCCTGTTGCTGTTTTTGGTGGTCGCTTTCATTGGTTCCATCTGGTTTTCCTACGCCACACCGTATGGGCTTCTTGCCCTTGGGTTCAGCGCAGGCTTTGCCCTCGCGCTGGTTGGGCTTACTCGTCTGCGGGCGAATTCCATTGGACTTCGCCTCCCAGATGTCGCTGGGGTTGAACTTCCGATCATGGTCGCCATGTCCGGCATGGTGTTGGTCCACGTTGCCGGCAGAATGACGACGGGTGTTCTCGCAGATGACGCGCTACACCAAGTTTTGCTGACCATCACGCTGGCGCTGCTCGCAGGCATGGGGCTCATGGGTCGTAACGACCTCGGACTTCGAATACCCAGTGCGCTTGAAGCGCTTCTTGGGTTGTTGGTGATCGACCGCATGGTCTGCATCGTTTTGGGCGGTGAGGTTCCGATGCCGTTTACCACCGACCCCCTCGCATCTTCCTTCCTTTCATGGGGACTTCCTCTGTTCGGCGTTGAATTGGCCTTGTTGGGCATGGTGGTGTTGTTTGATTGGGTTGAAGGGGAGCGCCTTCGCCGTGGCCTTGACGACCATCGAACCGCCCTTGGAAGGAGCGCCTGGGTCGGAGGAGCCGCCATCTTGTCGCTTGGCATGGCGAGCCTGCTGGCCTTGTTGTTTGGCTTGAGGCGCAGCCTTGGTTGGCGCCAACCAGCGGTGGCGATGACGGTTTTGCTTCTGTCGCCCTTTGTCGTTCAAGCATGGGTGGCTTGGGCGCTTGCTTCGTTTTCGACCCTTCTCGCTCCAAGCCATGTGGCCGCTGCCTTTGGGCTGGTCAGTTTGGCTTGGACAGCGGCCGTGGTCGCACGCCAGGAAGGCCTGTGGCTTTCCTCCGCTCTTTGGTCCAGCCATGGTCTTCTTCTTCCAGCCGCCATGATGTCGCAATCCCTTGTGGCTTTGTCCTTCGCTGCGCTCTTGGTTTCCGCCACGGCATGGGTCAGTGGCATTTTGACCCAACGAAAATCATGGAGGATCGTTGGCGCAGCCGACCTCGCAGCAGCGTGGATGGTGGCCGCGGTTGCGTTGGTCGCTGGGACTGGAGCGTCGTATGTTCTGTTGTTGCTCGTTGCTTCGGCCCTGCTTCTCTTCGCCGTCACCACCCTCACGCAGGCGAACGAAGCGGAATTGATGGACGACTAAGGGGCGGTCAAGACGGCCGCTAGGCTATCCTTCACTTGCTCCAACATCTGAATGTAAGGGGCGGGGTCGATGCCCTTGGACAACCGAACCGACAAACTGGTCTTGGCTTGCGTTCCACTGTTTCGAACACCAAAGGAGGCGACCCCTTCAGAAGAGGTTCCATGAACGAGAAGGAGGTCCCCTTCCCCTTCGATAAGGCGCTGCTGAACCTCAAGGCCAAGCCGTTCCATTGAGGCCTGGATGGTTTGGAGGGTCGTTGCGAACACGTCGCTTTCATGGTGCCAGCGTTCTCTTCGGCTTTCGTTGATGGAAACACGCCGTTTCCAACCGCGGTCAAACCCTTCGTCCGTGTTTGATTTTGCCAAGAGAACGGCGCACAAGGTTGCTGCTCCATCGCCCACCAATCCCCACATACCCGGTTTCTCTGGATGCGGTGAAGGAAGAACGACGTGCCCTGAATCTTCGATGCCACAACAGGTTGGCATGGTTTCACCCTGTAACCAACCGCCGTCCGTTGGACGAAGCGCGAAAGAGAGCCACCGGTCGCCCACCGCCGTTTCGATGCAGTTGGTGCCGGCGTTGATGGCCTTCGCGCTGGCAAAGAGCCCCATATCGGATTCGATGCTTGCCGCGAAGGACCATGCTCGGTCGGCACTCGCTTGGAGGAGCATGGCCCCCATGGCGTCGCCGTCAACGACGGCGAAACCGGTCTCTGTAGCTTGAACGAACAAACATCGGTCGCCGTCTCCGTCAAGCGCCGCTCCGACGAGCTGACCAGCAGGGGCCGACTCCAACTGGCGAAGCATGGTGTGGGAGGAAGCCTTGGCTTCGTCAAAGGTCCAAGTTTGTGTGGGAGAAAAATCACCGGCTCCACACCCTTCGTTCAGCGTTCCTTCAGGCGAACTGACCTCGCGACACGCCACGCCACGCTGTCTCAAGAAATCGGCAAGCCAGGTCGAGGCGAAGCCGTTGGCACCGTCGACCAGAAGCGTGGAGGCGACCTTGCCCGATGCTTGACCATTCCAAGGACCAAAGCACGCAGTGAACGCTTCCCATCGCCNACCGAGCCAGGTCGGGTGAGTCGCTTGACTCCAGTTTGAACGGTCTTCGTCCGGCCTGGACAGCGCCTCTCGGTCGGGCTGGTCCACGTCTCGGTCTTCTTCGGAGAGCTGCCGAATTGTTCGGCTCACTTCGTGTTCATACCTTCGATTGGACTTGTAGCCAAAGCCGTCGAAGACCTTGATTCCAGAATCGCTGACGGGGTTGTGGCTCGCGGTGATCATGCATCCCGAACGCGCATCAAAGGCCAGAACCGCATGATGCAAGGTTGGCGTGGCACATTCACCGATGTGAATCACTCGGCTGCCCGTCAGGCGCAAGCCCAACGTCAAGGCGGCGACCAGTTCCCTGTTATCGGGCCGCCGATCCCATCCGATGACGACGGTATTGCCTTCTCCGGGCAAATCGGGTTGCGTGTAGGAAAGGGCTTCACCCACCAACCGCATGAAAGCAGGGGTCAGGGTACGCGCTTCTTCGAGGCATTGGATGGCTTCGTCTTCGTCCATGTTTTCCAGCGACGTCCGGCCGCGAATTCCATCGGTTCCGAAGAATGAGCCCGCCACGACAATCCCTCAGCGATGTTGGCTGCCGGCTTCATGAACGCCGGTTACGGTGACATTGGGCCATACGGTGCTGTTGCAACCAAGAACCACGCCGGGGTTGGTTACGCTATTGCAACCCAGAGCAACCCCTTCTCCAAGGATGGCCCCAAATTTGCGCAGGCCACTTGGAATTCGTTCCCCGTTATGACGAAGATGCACTTCTCCCCCGTCGTTACGGAGGTTGCTGAGTTTGGTTCCAGCACCGAGGTTGACGTCTTTTCCGAGGATGGAGTCGCCAACGTAGTTGAAATGTGGCGCTTTGGCCCCGGGGAGGAGAATCGAGTGCTTCACTTCTGTTGCATGGCCAACCACGGCGTCGGCACAAATCCAAGAGAATTCACGGACGTAGGCCCCGCTGCGCACGATGGCCCGTGGACCGATGTAGCAAGGCCCAATCAGGTACGCTCCAGCTTCAACGGTGGCCGACGCGTCGATGACGATGCCTTCGCCTCGGGTGAAAAAACCAGGGTTGTCAATGCCGATGTCGCCGCTCAAGACCTTCATTTGGGCTTTCAATCCCGCCTCATGGTTGGGGTCGAGCACCCGCCACACCGGTTCATCCTTTGGAAGGGAGGGGAGGTGGCCACCTTCTGTCCCGGAAAAAGAGGGAAAGAGAGCCGTGGCATTGGCGAGTTGACCCCAGTCCATGCACCGTCGAAGTGGCACTTGGGCATGAATGTGGTGATGGCTCAGGACGCGAGGTGGTAGATTCG
Organism: Methanobacteriota archaeon; assembly: GCA_002704515.1. Taxonomy (GTDB): domain Archaea; phylum Thermoplasmatota; class Poseidoniia; order Poseidoniales; family Poseidoniaceae; genus Poseidonia. The sequence continues at coordinate 19,733 of PAGK01000026.1, read as the reverse complement.
CTTTCCAGTCGAAGAATCGAGTCGGAAGTTGATCATCTCAGAAAGGTAGCGAGGAATGAACAAGCCAACCTTTCGTGTCGTTAATCCGTGGTTGCGCATTTTTCGTTCGTTGGACAAAAAGGCGACAATGTCAGCTGCCGATGCCCCAGGCATCGTAGCGACGTAATCGACAATTTCATGCTTCAACCGTTCCAAACGGGCTTGTTTCTGTGAACCTTTTCCTCTCATGGTGTTCTCATGTTATACTTGGTTTCGGCGGATAATAAACGCCGGTTGGGATGTCCATGGGACCCCTCATTTTGGGTGTTGTTGAAAGGAATGAAGTTCAATAAGTCTGCACACGGCCGGTCCTTCGCGTTCGCAAGGCTCAATGATGGCGGGCGATGGAGGATTCGAACCCCCGTCTCCGGCTCCGAAGGCCGGAAGGATATCCAGACTACCCTAATCGCCCGTAATCCCCCCGAGAGGACACCCCTTCTTGAAGAAGGTGGGTGGCGTGGGTTCGTTATGGCGCGCTCCCTCCCGTGCATCCCGAGTGGATGTTCTGCGTGTTGCAGGGAGACCACGATGCCCATCACCAAGGCCGAAGCGTCGCGGTTGGCACGGCGGACGGGCATGAAGCAGGATGATTTTTCCGTGCAAAACGACGGTGTTCTGACCTTGCTTAACAACGCTGACACCCGAGCCTGCGTTTTCCTTCTAACCGACTCACCCAATCTTGACGCAGAGGGGATTTGTTCGGTGTACGAGATCCGTCCAAAAGGGTGCCAAACCTACCCCTATGTCCTTGACACCAACGACCAGGCCGTTTTGGACGAGGGGTGCCTTCATCGGACGCAATTCCCACCGCCTCCAGAAGGCATTGGGACCGTGCTGCTCAATCTTGAGGAGCGCATCGTGCGTGAAGGATCAAGCGACTGAGGCTTCGGTGAACGCGTTCAACGTGAACGGATTGCGGGGACCACCCACACTGCTCAACCAACGCACGAACATCGGGCCATGCTCCGTTGAGCAAGGAAAAGGCGTGGTCGAGGGGTAGAGCTGCCGTGGTGTTCTCCTCCAGCGGATGAATGGGCAAAATCAACACAAAACCAGCGTTGGCATGCGCCACGAATCGAGCGCTCTTCAGCGACGCTTCAAGCAACGGGTCCGCCTCCAAACTTCCGTGCGAGTTACGTCCGTAGGGCGGGTCGAGCACAAAACCGGCCACCTCTCCTTTCCAATCGTCGGGCAGGATGTCCTCCAGCCGAGTTGCATCGCCTCGCTTGACCACGGCGTTGGAAGGGGCGTCTCCTCCGTGAGCCCATTCAAGGTTGGCGCGAGCGCCTTGAACCATTTCCGAGTGGATGTCAATGCCCATGGCCGTTCGCCCGCTCAGCGAGGCTTCGATGAGAAAGCCCCCGGTCCCCGTCATGGGGTCGATCACGGCCCGTTCATCAAGGGGTCCAGCGGCCAAGTTGACCGCAAGCCGGGCCAACATCGGGTCNAGGCTGACCGGTTTGAAGAAGGGGCGTTCGCCCGCTCGGCGTTCACCATTGGAAAAAGCGGCTTGCCCGTCCCCTTCCATCCACCCGCAAGCGAGGGCAGCCGAAGGGCCGTCAGCGATGAGCGCCAAAACGTGGTCCGGTTCCGTCAAATCAATGCTTGAACCCATGTCGTGGAGCAACCCTCCCAATCGNCCGGNNAATTNGCTTAGGCTCCAGCCGGGGATTTTCCCACCNTGNTTCCANGCGCGAACGGCGACGGTTCCATCCACGGGGTGGGATTTGAGGTAGGCGTGCATGTTTTCCAACCACGCTTCTGCGTTTGTATCGTTTGTGGATTGAACGACGCCGTCAAGAAGGAAGCATTGCAGTCCACTTGCCAGTTCGAGGGCCTCCAATCGGCGACCGGGGAGAGCGCCATCCACCCTGCACCATCGCTCAGTAATTTCCGGCCTAAGGGTTGATTGCGGGAGGAGAGCGGCCAATTCAGCGTAAGCCAGGCCGGGATGCCAACCGCGCAAGCACGCTACCATGTCCCCCATGCCTCCTCCTATCGCTCAGCCTTCTTGATGGAATCGCAGGCGAANGGCTACATACGGTGACCTTCAGTTCTGCCTATGGGCTGCAACCTCAAGGACATCGCACCCGCTCAGCAGACCAGTTTGAAGGCGTTGGCAGGCAAGCGGGTCGGCATCGACGCCTTCTTGACAGCGTTCCAATTCTTGACCACCATGCGTGACCGTTCTCCCCAAGGAGACGGCATGCCGCTGCGAGACGCCAATGGAAATCCGGTTTCCCATTTGATGGGCTTTCTTCACCGCACGGCAACGCTGCTGAGCATGGGCATCAAACCCGTGTACGTTTTTGATGGCACCTCGCCCGAACTCAAGGCCGATGAAATGGCAGCTCGCCGTGCTCGCCGCGAAGAAGCGGAAGCCGTTCACAAGGAAGCCCTCGCGGCCGGCGATTTTGCTCTGGCTCAGAAAATGGCCGCGCGCATCATGCATTACTCACCTCAGATGGTGGAGGAGACACAACGTCTCCTCGACCTCATGGGTGTGCCTTGGGTTACCGCTGCTGCCGAGGGAGAAGCCCAAGCCGCCGTCATGGCCGCAAAAGGCCAGCTCGATGTTGTTGCAACGCAAGATTGGGACGCTCTCCTCTACGGTTCACCCGTCCTTGTTCGCAACCTCATGGACGACGGGGCGAAGCGCTACGGACGCTTGGTTCACGCTCAATCCATCGATTTGAGTGAGATGCTCTCAAGCAACGAACTCAGCCGAGAACAACTGGTGGATTTAGCCATCATGATCGGCACCGACTACCACCCAGGCATCAAGGGCATCGGGCCAAAGACGGGGCTGAAGCTCATCAAGAAATTCGGTACGCTGGAGGCCGTTTGCGAAGCCAAAGAAAAGGACGTGCCCGAGCGAATTTCTGAAATCCGGGAGATTTTCCTCGACCACCCGGCGGTTGAAGTGGAAGATGCTGACCTCCAACAGGGTCAAGTGGACCGGAAAGGGCTGGTACAGTTCTTGCAAGAAGAGCGGCAGTTCAGCCAACGACGCATGGACCAGGCTTTTGAGAAACTCAAGGAAGGTGGCTACCTTCGTGAAGGCGGTCAAACCTCACTGTTTTCGTTTGACGGTTGAATGAATCGTAGTGGACTGGCCAACGTCATCACGCCTTCGTGTTCCACGAGTCCGCCCCGGGCCTCGGTCTGCACGTCAACCAACGCTTCGTTCACAGTATTGACAGGGGCACAAGGTATTCCCTTCAGAAGGTGTTCNAGCGAGGCCCGGTCGTGCTGGTTCACCGCGGTTTGCACAACGGATTCAACCTCGGCTCGCTCGGCAATTCGAGCGCTGTTGTCCTTCCAATGGCCAGGGGTCTTGAGGCCGAGGGCCTTCACCAACGCATGCCACTGGTTTTCCGTACCCACGCCGATGGCGAACCACCCATCGCTGGCTTCGAAGACACGGTACGGGACGAGGTTTGGATGGGCGCTACCCATGCGCTTTGGGGTGATGCCAGTTAGCGCGTTGTGGCCTTGATTTACCAATGATGCAAGCGCCGTGTCCCAGAGTGAAATATCGATGCGTGCTCCTTCTCCCGTCTTCTCGCGGTGGTAAAGAGCTGCGAGGATGGAACTGACGGCGTTCATGCCGGTCATGACATCGATCCACGCAACGCCGACTTTTGCCGGGCCGCGATCGGCATCGCCGGTGATGGACATGATTCCACTTCGAGCTTGCATGGTCAGGTCAAACGCCACTTCGTCCCGTCGAGGGCCATCTTGCCCGTAGCCCGAAATGCTGCACACGATGACGTCCGGGGGGACATCACCCACAACGCTCTCAAACGTTCCAGGCTTGAAATTCTCAATGACAATGTCTACCTCAGCGATGAGTGAGCGAATTCGTTCTTGCTCCTGTTTGATGTTGACCGTCTCGATGCGCTTACCGCGGTTGCAGGCAAGGAAGTACGAAGCGACATCTTCTCCATCAAATCCGGGTTGAAACGGAGGTCCCCATGAACGCGTATCATCGCCCCAAGGGGCTTCGAGCTTGAGAACTTCAGCGCCCAAGTCACTCAGCGTTTGAGCAGCGTGAGGGCCGGCGAGAATGCGGGAAAGATCGAGCACACGAACGCCAGACAGCGGTTGCATATCCGAGGGTTCGCAGGGCGTCAATTCAACCTATGCGTCCATACGGACGGAAGGTTGACTGGAGGAAGTCCTCCGAATCAAGCGTTCTTGTCGGCTTGGACTTGCTTGCGCACGTCCTGAGCAGCAGCCTTGGCTTCCTGCATGGCCTTGCGGACACGGGTACCAGCGGCGGAGTTGCCCTTGTCGTGCTTTGCAGCATCACCAAGAGCGGCGGTCAAATCATCAATCATCTTCTGTACCATAGCCTCAACAGACATGTTCCCCGCCTCGGACGCTCGGTTCTTATGGATTCCTCCGGTAATCAATGAATGACGCCACAGAAGCGATGGTTTTTCCACGCCGAGTTTTGTTCCTCTCTATGAGAGAGAAATCTGCTCGGCCTTGGCGAGGGATTGAAAACCCTCACCACGGACCCTTGGCTGTAGGGGAGATACCATGGGGTTCGCTCGACGGTCGACACAACCCGATCCAGATCCGGTTACGACCCAAGAATGGCGTGACTCAATTCATGCCGTTGCTGAGCGGTGGGGAGAAGGTGAAGCCCGCCGTTTACTCCAAGCCACCGTGGAGGCAGCCAAGGACGCTGGCGTTGACATCGAGGTTGTAGAAACGCCCTACCTCAACACGATACATCCCGAGGACCAAGGCGCCTACCCCGGTGATTTGGCCATGGAAGAACGCCTTCATGGCATCATCCGTTGGAACGCCATGATGATGGTCACCCGGGCCAACAAGTACTTTGATGGCATTGGAGGCCACATCTCAACGTACGCCTCTGCCTCTCATGCTTGGGAAATCGGCTTCAACCATTTCTTCAGAGGAAAGGACGACGGCTTATCGGGCGACCATCTTTACTGGCAAGGCCATGCTTCACCCGGCATCTATGCCCGAGCCTGGCTTGAAGGGCGCCTGACCCACGAACACATCGAAAAGTTCCGTCAGGAAGTCGGAGGGCAAGGCCTCTCCAGTTACCCCCATCCTCGCCTGATGCCTGATTTCTGGGAATTCCCCACCGTGAGCATGGGCCTCGGGGCGATGACGGCCATCCATCAAGCGCGTTTCAACCGCTACCTCGAGGACCGAGGCTTGGCCAGCACCGCCGCATCTCGCGTGTGGTACACGATGGGGGATGGAGAATCCGATGAACCCGAATCCCTCTCACAACTTTCGCTCGCCGGACGAGAGGGATTGGACAACATCGTGATGACCATGAACTGCAATCTTCAGCGACTTGATGGGCCTGTTCGTGGCAATTCGAAGATCGTTCAAGAATTGGAAGGCCGGTTCCGCGGTGCAGGTTGGAACGTCATCAAAGTCCTGTGGGGGAGTTCGTGGGACGACCTTTTTGCTCGAGACACTCAAGGGCTACTCGCTCAGCGCCTCAACGAACTTGTTGACGGCGATGAACAACGCCTCATGACCGCAGAGGGCGCCACAATCCGCAAGGAATTGTTCAACTCCGAAGGCCTCTCAGCCCTCGTTGCAGACATTTCGGATGAAGGCCTCGAAGACCTGTGTGCTGACGTTGGTGGGCATGACTTCACCAAACTTCACGCAGCTTACGCCCAAGCGACGGCGCACAAGGGGCAGCCGACCGCTGTGTTGATTCGAACCATCAAAGGCTACGGACTCGGTCCTGCTTTTGCTGGACGAAACACCACCCACCAGAAAAAGAAAGCCGATATGGAGACGATGCAATTCATGCGCACGGACCTCGGACTATCGTTTACCGACAAGGACCTCGAATCTTACCCCTACGTCATGCCAGATGATGTGCCTGACCTCGTGGCTTACGCCAATCAGCGACGTGCAGCGCTTGGCGGTCCAATGCCCAAGCGCGTGGTCCCTTCTGAAAACATCGTTCTGCCCGAGGCCGCTGCCTATGCCGATTTCGATGAAGGCACCAAAGGAAGCATGGAAGTCTCCACCACCATGGCCTTTGTTCGAGTGCTTCGCTCGTTGATGAAGGACAAAACCTTCGGTCAGCGTGTGGTTCCCATCATCCCAGATGAAGCGCGCACGTTTGGTATGGACCCACTCTTTGCCGAATTCGGCATCTATCACCCCGAAGGGCAGTTGTACAAACCGGTGGATCACAAGGTGCTGATGAAGTACAAAGAATCTGAGAAAGGGCAACTTTTCGAAGAGGGAATCAATGAAGCTGGAGCCACTTCCACGTTCATCGCTTCCGCCACCTCTTACTCAACGCACCTCTATCCAACGGTCCCCTTCTACACCTTCTACTCCATGTTTGGCTTCCAACGGGTGGCTGACCTCATTTGGTCTGCCGCAGACCAGCGGGCTCGCGGTTTCCTCATGGGCGCCACGTCAGGACGAACCACCCTCAACGGCGAGGGTTTGCAACATCAAGACGGGCACTCGCTTCTGATGGCCCACACCAATCCCGCCGTTCGTGCGTGGGACCCGTCGTTCGCTTACGAGTTAGCGACCATCATTCGGCATGGCATTGAAGAAATGTACGTCGACAACAAAGACGTGCTCCACTACATCGCCATTTACAACGAGAACTACCCCATGCCTCCCAAGCCAAAAGGCGTGGATGAGGGGATTGTCAAGGGCATGTACCTGCTCCGTGGGGCGCCCAAAGGTGACGGACCGGTTGTTCGTCTCATCGGCTCAGGTCCAATCATGGTCCAAGTGCTCGACGCTGTTGAAAAATTGGAAACATACGGCGTTCGTTGTGAAATTTACTCAGCGACATCGTACGGTGAACTTCGCCGTGAAGGTCTAGCATGTGATCGCCACAATCGCCTCCACCCCACCGAGGATTTGCAGAAACCGTGGGTTGAAACTCTCCTGAGCGAGTCTTTGCCCACCATCGCCGTCTCGGACAACATGGCGGCCGTTCCAGACATGATTCGCCAATGGGTCAGTGGCCCTTACACGGTGCTGGGCACGGATGGGTTCGGCCGTTCAGACACTCGCGAGGCCCTCCGCCGCTTCTTTGAAATCGACGGAGCAGCGATTGCACTCGCTTCTCTTTCGGCGCTTGTGCGCACAGGCGATCTTGATGCAAAGGTCTACCAAAAGGCCGAGAAGAATTTCGGCGTTTCAACGGGGCGAGACGACATCGCTTCGCTTTGAGGCTGAGAATCGTCTATTGGGCTGCGCCTGCTTCGATGGAAACGAGGGCAGCAACGTTTGACACAAACCAACACGATCCGGCGGCCAATTGCAGCCAGTCACCGGTGCTCCAAAGTCCAACATCGCTTTCGTANACAAAGACACTGATGATCCANCANAGGCTAGCCAGTGTCTGGCCAAACCATTCAAAACTCCTCGCTTTTTTGATTTGAAGTTGTCTTTTCGTGGGCTCATTTAGCACGTCAAACACTCCTGGCCGCAGCATGATAGGTCGTCCAAGTACATGCCCCAACTTTTGTAGGTTTCAACAAAATCTTCGGTCTCCAAACCAAGGGAAGATGCAATGGCTTCAACGACGATTCCGAATCGTTGCCTGTATTTGAAAATAAAACAGAAAATGTGGCCGTCATGACGCACCGATGGGCCACACAGGTACATGCCGGGCACGATGGTTGACTCGTCTTTTTCATTGACCGAGGGAAAACCATCGTCCCTTTGTTCAAACAGGTGGGACACAAATTTGTGGCTTCCGTCGAATCCATTGGCCAAAATTGGTTGGGTGGCTGATTGGAAGACTTGTCCTTTGTNGGTGGTGAGGGTGTACAGGCCGTCTTCATGGGCGACCGATTGAACACCGGTTTCTTCGAACAGCTCAACGTTNGTTCCAAACTTTTCATGGCGCATCCGCTCAAAGGAAAAGGTCGATAGAGCAATGCTTGGATCTGAACTTGCTTCTGCCCAGGGGCGGTTCAAGTCAAAGACGCGTACATTCTTGTCGTTCTTTGCCAAATGGTAGGCTGCATCAATGCCGCTCTCATAGCCTCCGACGATGAGGAAATCATCCCCTTCGAGTTCAGTGTAGGAGGCAATGGTCGAGGTGTGGCGACACGTTTCACTTCCATCAAAAACGCCCAGTGAGGGGTATTGGTATTCGCCCGCCGCCCAAATGACGTTCTTGGCGAGAAGCGTCTCCTTTTTTGTTTCCAAGTGAAACAGGTCATCCTTTTTCTCAATGCTCAGTACATCGGTGTTTTCCCGGAGTGGAAGTTCAAAAAATTCCGCAAGGGATTGGAGGTGTTCGGCATACTCGGGGCCCGTTGGGTGTTCAATCCTCATGTTAAACGCCGGAGAGATACCGATGCCGATGGAATTCAAATCCAACATTCCAATGGANTTGCTTGGGAACGACGGTGTGATAAATCGGGTTTCTGCAGGCCATGCAGCAAAGGAAGCCCCGACGCTTGCGCGGTCAACCACAAGATAATTTTCGATACCGACGTGTTGCAGCGAGATACCAACGCCCACACCAGCGGCACCGGCCCCAACGACGACGACATCGTAGGTGCTTCCATCGGTGGACTCAGTAGCGTCTTTTTTCGCAGCCATGAACTTCGCCGATAATAATAACAATTTAAATCAATCTAATAATCTCCGTTTGAAAGATTATTATCCAGCTCCGAGTTCAACGGCGGTGCTTTACGAAATACGATTGTCCTCAAANGGTGTGGCGAACCCGCTGGGGGGGTCGCCGAATCCTCCACCCCATGCTGTGGTTCAATACCGAACTACAAAGGCGGGGTGGGCCCACTTGTGGTCATGTGGGAGCGACTGCTCATCGTGGCCCTCGGGTTGTTCGTGGTGTTCAAAATCACCCTCATCACGTACCGGCGACGCCGATACCCCGAACCTCACGAGGACTGGAGCACCGTTGATCTCGACGCTGTTTCGTTTCCTGAAAGTTTTCGATGGGGTACTGCCACCGCAGCCCACCAAGTCGAGGGGAACCTGGTCAACAACTGGACCGTCCATGAAGCAGCCAAGGGTCTCGAGCCCAGCGGAGCGGCATGCGATCATTGGAGCCGCTGGAACGACGATTTCCAATTGCTCAGNGACCTTGGCATGACCTCCTACCGTTTTTCCATCGAATGGAGCCGCTTGGAGCCAACCGAGGGCGCATGGGAAGAGAATGCCCTTGCCGTTTATTCAGCGATGGTGGACGACCTTTTGGCGAGGGGCATTCGTCCTGTGGTCACGCTGCACCATTTCTCTCACCCCGACTGGTGGGAAGCCAAGGGGGGATTTGCCGACCGAGCAAACCTTCCCTCGTTTGTTGCTTATTGTGAACGCGTCTTCGAGGCGTTGTCCGACCGNGTGAGCACNTGGGTCACCATCAACGAGCCGACCGTGTTTTCCACCATGGGCTACACCTTGGGTATGTTCCCCCCCGGAAAGCGTTCCATTCCCCTCACCCTCCGGGTCATGCGCAACCTTCTTTTTGCCCATGCCACCGTTTACCGCACCCTNAAGGATAAAAATCCAAACGTTTCCATCGGCCTTGCAAAGAACGTCACCTTGTTTGACCCGAAGAACCGTTGGAGTCCAATTGATTGGCCCCTTGCCCGCCTTCTGGAATGGTTTTGGAACGGAGCATGGAGAAGTGGAATCCTGCGCGGTCGAATGTGGTTCAAGGACGTNCCCGAGGCCAAAGGAACCCTGGATTTTGTCGGCCTCAACTACTACACGCACGTGCTAACGGGACTTTCACTTCCGGCGCTTCGGCACATGAAATTCCCAAAACGCCCACAGGAAATCACCACCGAATTCGGCTATCCAATGTACGCCGAAGGGCTTCGTCGGGCCATTGAATTCCTTGCACCCCTGGGCGTCCCCATNGAAATCACTGAAAACGGTGTAGCGGACAAAAACGATACGTTGCGGACCGAGCACCTCAAGCGCCACCTCTGGGTCCTCTCTCAGGCCATCGCAGCCGGTCACGATGTGCGCTCGTACCATCATTGGTCCCTGATGGACAACTTTGAGTGGGCGGAAGGGTATTCCATGCGGTTTGGGTTGTATGAAGTCGATTTTGAGACGCAGGAACGCACCCTTCGAGGCAGTGGCNAAGTCTATCGCGATGCGATCGCCAAAGTTTGAGATTCANTGGCGTCTAAATCCAAACATCGTTGTCGGCNTTGAGGNCTCCCTCGGCTTTACCCGTGTTGATNACGCCTCTGGGTTCCACGAGCATGACCTTGCATTCGCTTTCTGCGAAGGGCCTGTGGCGTGTNCCTTTNGGGACGACNTGCATTTCNCCNGCGTTGAGNGTGATGGTCCGGTCTTCAAATTCAATGTTCATGCTGCCTTCAAGGACGATGAACACTTCATCCGTGTGGCCGTGATCGTGCCAGACAAATTCGCCTTCAATCTTGACGAGTTTGAATTGGTAATCGTTCATTTCAGCGATGACTTTTGGCGACCAGTGGTCCGAGAAGAGTTCGAATTTTTCCGCGAAGTTAACGACGGTCATGGAGGGTCTACGACGCCAGTTTTACTTGGCTCTATGCCCTCAATGGNGGTGCCCATGATGCCTNATTCCGTGCAAAATCGAGGACATGGCAATACACGGTGGTGATGGCCTGCTCGGGATTTTCTACTGCAGCGAGCTGTTCAGGAGGCAAGAGGGCAGGCAACCGTTTCCAAGCGCGTCGTGCATTGATTGAAAGTGGAAATCGGAACAAGGCCGGTCCGTTGACCGGCAGGGTGAATCGCGTCAGCCANGGGCGCTCCACGACGCCCACGTTGGTCATGGCCTTCTCCACGGCGCGCCACCCTTTCCCCCCAGACTTGGATTTGACCAGCCAAGAAGGGTTCACCGAAGAATCAACCACGTAGCCTTCATCGGCCAGAACCGAAGCCATCCAAGGTGCGATGTAGCCATTTGGAGCCCGAAAATAGGGTCTGAATGCACCTCCTGCATGGTTNTTCAAAACCTCCGTAGAGCGNNGAAGCATCGCTCGAAANCCATCGACGTCTTCGCCCCAAGCTGACCACGAGCGGTGCGTGTGACCATGGCATCCCACGGTGAGTTGGTGTGGGAAGCGTTCCANGGCTTCAGCAAGTANCGCCGGAAATTCATCTTCCTCCAGCAGGTCGCTGATGACAAATAGGGTCACTGCACCATCGTGGGCTTTCATCCAATCCAGAAACCGGTTCCACCCGTCCGTGAACGGTTTCGAAAGGCGGCCCCGGGGCCCTTCAAACGGTGTTGTGCTCCGGGTTGGGTGCCCTTGGTGGGTTGGAAGGTGCCTAAGGTCGTCGGTGTCCAGAGTCATCCACGTTGGCATCTCAGGCCACCGGACCCAATTCAACCAAATGCAAAAAGTGGGGCACGGTACGTCCGTTGAATTCTATCCCGATGAACTCAGCNAGCCGTTCACCGGGCCAACGCTGGCAAATGGCNGCCGCCGTGGCTAAACCCGCTTCGTTGTGAGGATGGACCGCGATTTCAACCATGGTGGAGGATGGACGTTGGGAGAGCCAAGAGAAAATCNCATCAACCGANCTTGAAGCAATGGCTCGGCGCCGATGGTTTCGACGAACCCAATATCCGAGNTTNAANTTGGCAAGCGGGGATTGCAATTCGTCCCCAAGGCCAACCAATCCGATGAATTCGTCAGAGGCCATTGCATGAATGGACCAAAAATGGAGTTGGTCCGCACCATCTTGNGCTTCAATGTCGTACAACATGTCGCGCAGCTGACGTCGNACATCGTCGTCGGGGTCAAGCCATGGGAGGGCGGTCTGGGCTGCCTCCGAGTCTTCTTGATACGCCTCAAACATTGCAACGAGGACTCCGTGCGTAGCCGGGCGCAGCACCACCTCATCATCAACCCGGAGTTCAGGNGTCTGGACCATGTTTGTCCCCTCACACCAAGAGTTGGGCCCGTGCTTGTTGAACGTGTGGGTCGTTCGGATGGACGAAAGCGGCCATGTCGAGCGTCCATTTCATGTGTTCTTGCCGTCCAAGGTGTTGCATGAGCACAGAAATGTGCAGCAGCATGTCCAGGTTGTCTTCCAAGTGAGGGCCAAGTCCGTCAAGGGTGTTCGCAGCGGCTTCCATGCGACCGTGTTTGATGTGCTCCATGGCGCTGACCACTTCTTGGTAGACTTTTGTGGGGGTCCAAGCGTCGCTCTTTGGCCATGGCCAAATGCGATGTTCATTGGCCGGCGTTGATGGCGCTTCATCGGGAAGTTCCACGGCCGGCGCTGGAGTTTCTGTGTCATCTCCTGGCAAGTCGGGAANGGTTGGGGTTGAAGGGGTCGATGGTTCAGGGAGGGCGACCGTGTTTGCTGGTGGTTCATCAACCGGCTCCTCACCGGGCAACTCAGGCAGTTCGGTTGCCTCGGCGGCCACGGCTTGGGCGAGACTTGCTCCTCCAAGAGGGGGGTCGTCCGGCAAGTCTGGCAGGTCGGGAACAGCGCTNGGGGCTGGGCCCACTTCGCCCAACAAGTCCTCGTCTTTCGGCCCTTCAACGCTGGGTGAATACAACCCTCCTCGTCCGGTATGGACCGGTTCAGCGACCTCATCCAACGGATCAACACTGGCCAATTCAAACTCGATGTACTTCTTCGGTGCGTCTTCAGCGGTCAACTCAACTTCATCCGGTTCAGATGATTCAACCGTGGATGAGAGGGTTGGCCCTTCGCTTCCGATGAAATCAAATGAATCTGGAACAGGCTCACCGTCGGCGTCATGTTCAGCGTTGGAAATGGCGTATTGGTCCACTTCGACCATGATGTCATCCATCGAGAGAACCGCTTCAACNACGGGGCCTTCGTCTTCCTCTTCTTCGTTTTCTCCCAACAAGAGNCCCATGATTTCGTCTGCAGTGGAGGAGGGAGCGGCCATCGGTTGTTCTCGTGCTGACACGTTCAGCGAGTAGTAGCATTGCTGGCATTGTTCCGAGCCAAGCGGGTTGTTCACGCCACAATAGGGGCAAACGACGCCAACGTCGTCATCGCCCTTCTTTTTGCGACTGAACATCAACCCACCCAGTTGCCGGCGGTAGAATCTCGGTTTAAGAATGAGGGTTTCTCGCTCGCGAAACGCTTCAATCTGCATACATACGATGATGAAGGGTCAAGCATTGGTGAGAACATGGCGCGTAAAGGTTCAGTGAAGCGCATGAACAGCGCCAGTGACCCTGAACTTCCCATGTTGAAGGGAGAACCTGCTCCAGACCGTTGGCGNCGCAGCCAAGACCATTTTACGACCATGACCGAGCTTATCAGGCAAGAATTGGACGATGAAACGCAACTGGTGGAGGAGCGCTGGAAAACGTGGTCAAAGCAACGACTTCTCGCAGCAGGGGTTTCGTTGTTTGACCTCAAAGCCCGTACTCAGGGGCGCTTCTTTGGCGAAGACATCGTGGTGTTTGAGGCCCAAGACAGGGGGCGCCTNCCCGAGCATCGCTTTTCTCACGGAGACATCGTGTTGATTTCTCGCTCCCGTCCATGGGGAGAAAAGGTCGTGGAAGGCGTGGTGTTGGACCGTGGCCCCACTCGGTTGCGAGTGGTGGTCGGCGAACGTCCACGCGACGTGCGCAAGGGTGGATGGCGCCTCGACCGGGGAGCCAATCGCGTCGCTCATGATCGCATGCATCAAGCCCTCACTGCCTTTCATTCAACCGAAGGCGATGGGGGGACCGTTCTCAGGGAACTCCTCTTGGGCAACGTCCTCGACATCAATCAAAGCGCCGAACTTTCTCCCGATATCCGTGGAAAACGTCAGCTGCGGGGGCCACGACCTTCGCCTTCAAACCTCAATGCTTCCCAACAAGCCGCCATTGAATCGGCCCTTTCCCAGCGACTCACCCTCATTCAAGGGCCGCCCGGAACCGGAAAGACCACCACGGCNACCCATCTTTTGCATCATTTCGCTCAGCAAGGGAGTGGGCCGTTGTTGGCCACGGCCGAATCCAACGTGGCGGTGGATAACCTGCTCGAAGGCTTGCTTGATTTGGGTGTCAAGGCCTTACGTATCGGCCGGCCCGTGAAGGTCCGAGAACACCTGCGTTCGGCGACCCTTGACGCCCTTCTTGAGAACCACCCGATGCAGGAGGAATTGGCNTTCCTCCAAGATGAGCAACGAGAACTACGACGATCACTTCCTTCCCTCAAAGGCAAGGAAAAGGGATTGATGCATCGGGACATCAGCATCAATCAGAAAGAGATTCGTCGCATGGAAAACGTGATGACGGCCAGCGTTCTTGACGAGGCGGAAGTGATTTGTGCGACCACCATCGGATGCGGTCACCGCTTGTTGGAGTCCAGAAAGTTTCCCATTGTGTTGATGGATGAGGCGACGCAAGCAACTGAACCCAGTGCGTTGGTCCCCATCGTGAAGGGGTGCCGTCAATTGGTGCTGGTGGGCGACCACCAACAACTTCCGCCGACCGTCCTCAGTCGCCGAGCAGAGAAAGGAGGGCTCAATCGGTCCTTGTTTGACCGACTCATCGCCTGTGGCCTCCGTTCCAATCTGCTGACCACACAATACCGAATGCACCCCATTCTTCGAGAATTTCCAAGCGCCAGGTTCTATGAAAACCGCCTTGAAGATGGCTGTAGTGCAGACCAACGTCCTCCACCTGCAGGTTTCCTGTGGCCAGATTGGGACCGTCCAATGGCGTTTGTTCCAGTTGAAGGTGTGGAGGAGGCCGACGAGGAAGGGAAAAGCCGGTCCAATCGAGACGAGGCGGCCAAAGTGCTGGGCGTGGTCAACGACCTCTTGGCCATTGGCGACCTTCAGCCTCATGACATTGGCGTCATTTCTCCATACAATGGCCAGGTACGTGAATTAACTCGGTTGTTTGAAATGGCAGGCGGGCGAGAACCTGGTCAACCCTATGCTGGTCTCGAAATCAAAAGCGTTGATGGGTATCAAGGGCGGGAAAAGGAAGTGATTGTGTTCTCGACCGTCCGTGCCAATGACCGAGGCGAGGTTGGTTTCCTTGCCGATTACCGCCGCTTGAACGTCGCCATCACCCGTGCGAAGCGTGGGCTCATTCTGCTTGGCCATCCAACCACGCTCCGGCACGATGGGACCTGGAGGTCCTACTTGGATTGGGTCGAAGAACACCAGTTGTTCGCATGGCACGTGACCCACAGTTCGTGATGGGCGCGACGCGTCATTTGACAAAGGAGAAGCCGTACCCACACCATGGCCGAAGACCCGGTGACCATTGTCAAAGGCGGCACAATGGCTCAGACCATCCTTGCCTCNGCCCCCGAAGGAATGCTCATCGCACCTTCTTGGAAGCGCGTGCTAGCCTTCATGCTGGACGTCATGCTCATCACCATTGTACTGGGATTTTTTACCAATTTCCGATTGCTTGAAGGCCTCTACAGCATTGATTTACTCACCGCAGGAGGNAGTTATACNGCNGAGTTNTTCATGAATTGGTTNGTCTTTGGAGCAGCNTTCTATCTGTACTTCAAATACACAGGACAAACCCTCGGGCGTTCGCTTGGGCAGCGTGGTTTTCGCATTGCGCTCGTGCACGACAACGGAACGATGCTCGAAAAGCACCATTGGGGACCACGAGCGGTGGCCAAAATGATCTACATCATTCCCTTCATTGGATGGCTTTGGTTCGGTCTTCGGGACACGTACAACGCTGGCTCAACCACATCGGAGTATCGGACGCGCGTGGATTTGAAGCACCANACCGTTGCCGCCGTGGACTGGTCGCTGCCTTCTGAAACCCGTTTACGATTGCGTTGAAGCCAACTCAATGGGGCAAGCCATTGAAGTAATGCCACCCGCCAGTGGCAACCGGTGAGCCAAGGTGAGTGACGACCACAGCGCCCGTGCAGGTTCCTTGAACGCCCATTTGACCTCCGTGGTGATGGAGATTGATGATGATGACGAAGACATCATCCAAGTGGTGATTGACGTGGTCAACGAATCATCCATCCCCATTGGTGGCCTCCAAGCAGCCCTTGTNGATTCAGGCGGCCAGCGTTATGAAGCGGCTGAAGGCATCAGTTCCATCGGCCCAGGTCTCACCCGCCAATTCAAGTTCGAAGCCCGAATTCANTCCGGCACCTGGTCGTTTGAATTCAACGGCGGAGGCCAATCAATGAAACTCGGACCGTACGAGGCCGACTTTGAATTCCAAGCAGAAAAAGGCCGCGCNCTCGGGAACGCCATTGGCTCAGGCCTCTTTAGCGGGGCGTTTGACAACCATCTTGGGGATTTTGGAAACACAGAAGAACGCGGCATCATTGACGCCTCAACCATCGTGATGACCACCTATGTCGGTGAGAACATCGAAGGCGGAGGAACCAAAGTGATTCACGGTGATTCGGCAGAGGAAGAAGACGGCCCTCGAAAGCCACCATGGGAAACAGGNGCTTCAGAAGACCCTGCACCGCTTACGCCGCTTACACCCCTTACGGCCCCGTCAACCCCGGAAGCAACGCCAACGCCCACGCCCCCGTCCTCCGACCCATTGTTGACTCCTTTGACNCCTGTCTCGACCCCGGAGCCAACGGTTGAGTCCGAACCACCCAACCCTCCTGTAACGGCGTCAACGCCACCCCCTCTTCCATCAAAGCCGGCAACAGCGCCACCCAGTGGCCCTCCGAGTGGTCCGCCCTCCGGTCCTCCGAGNGGTCCNCCNTCTGGNCCNCCGAGCGGCCCGCCTTCTGGCCCTCCGAGNGGTCCACCCTCCGGTCCTCCGAGNGGTCCACCTTCNGGTCCTCCGAGTGGTCCGCCCTCCGGTCCTCCGAGCGGTCCACCTTCTGGCCCCCCGAGCGGTCCGCCCTCTGGTCCACCTTCAGGTCCCCCAAGCGGCCCTCCCAAAGGCCCACCTTCTCGTCCCCCTGAGTTGTGAGTGTTGACCATGTCAGACGGATTTGCAATGGAATTGTGTGGCACCCAAGGGTCCTATCAAATCGTTCCAGAAGGCATCACGTCTATCCAGCTCGATGCTGTAGGCGCTGCCATCGAGTCCGCTGGATTTGATGTGGGTGTCCGGTCCACCCTTTGTTGGACGTTCTCAGGCCGGTGCGAAATGACGCTTTACCCAAGTGGGAAATTAATGGTCAGGACCGAAGACAAGGAACTAGCGGCAGAAGTCGCAGAGCAACACGTGACAGAATGGGTCAAGGCGTGAGGGCCTGACATGATCTCTTCACAACTTCTTCATCACGTTCGAAACGGCGGCATTGTCGCCTATCCTACAAGCACACTCCCTGGCTTGGCGTGTCTTCCCGAAGCCCGTTCGCTTGATCGGTTGTTTGACCTCAAACAACGCCCCTCGGACAAACCCGTCAGTTTAGGCGTCCTATCACTTGAACAAGCCACGGATTTGGTTCATGTTCCAGAAAAAGTCCGACAGCTCGAAGCAGCGTTTCCGAAAGGCGGATTCACGTTCATCCTCGATGCGGTTGAACCGTTGGATGCTCGCTTGGGGGGAGAACGCGTGGCCGTTCGTTGTCTTGCCCACCCAACAGCTCGCTTGCTGGTCGAGGCCTTCGGACCCATCACCGCGACGAGTGCAAACGAATCCGGCGAAATCCCGGCATCAACCGCCGAAGAGGCTGGGGCCACGCTTGGTCTGCCTGCCCATGCTATTCTCAGCGGTGTATGCCCCGGAGGGATGGGCAGCACCATCCTCAGTATCATCGAAGGAGACGATGGGGCGGAGGTAACTGTTATGAGAGAGGGCATCGTACCTACGCATAGCGTGGTTCAATGGTGGAAGAATCCAACTTGAAGTATTGGCGAGATGCAGGGCACGTCGCTCGGCGAACCCTTGAGGCCATGAAGGATGAACTCCAGCCTGGAAAGACCTTCCACGAGATCATCGAATCCGCTGAGCGGTTCATTCATCGGCACGGTGGAAAACCCGCTTTTCCTGGGACCATTGCGGTGAACGACCTGGCGGCCCATTTCACCACCAACCACCAAGTTGAGGGCGTTGAAGGCTGGGATCGTGACATGGTGCTTCAGAAAGGAGACTGTGTGAAAATTGACTTCGGCGTTCACATCAAAGGACACATTGGCGACAATGCCCTGACGTTGGAAATCGGCAACAGCAACGAACACACTGAACAAATCAAGGCGGCCAAGGAAGCCCGTGACGCCGCCATCGAAATGCTCCACCCTGGAACGCCCTGGTACAAAGTGGGCCAAGCCGCCGCTCAACCCTCCCTCGATGCAGGCTTCCAACCCATCCGCAATCTCTGCGGACATCAACTCAAACCCTGGGAACTGCATGCAGGCGTCTCCGTTCCTTCCTATGCCTGCGGTAAAGAGAACAGGGGGTTCACTGGGGTTGTTGAAGAAGGCGGTGTTTACGCTGTCGAGCCGTTCAATACCACGGGCGAATCGGGCATGATCGAAAACATCGGCCGCCCAAATTCATCCAACATCTATCGGGTAACCGGCCTTACAACTTCGCGCAAGGCACGCGCTAAGAATCAACTCAAACCCCTCGGAGCCCAAATGGCCCGAAACCTCGAGGAGCGGTATTCCACCCTTCCGTTTGCCGAACGATGGGCGTTCCCAATGTTGAAGAAACCCTTCCCTGACGCTGATGAAGCCAGTTTGCAAAGCAAATGGAATGCCTTGGTGAAGAAACTCATCAGCATTCGTTTCCTAGAAACGTATCACGTTCTTCGATGCAAAGACGGCGGCAACATTGCGCAATTTGAGCACACTGTGCACGTTACTTCGGGCGGGCCAGAGATCCTCACGGTTGAGTAAAGACCGCTTTTTCCATCAAAAACGCCTATAAACTGGATTCAACTACGGTTTATTGAACAGGGCTGTTGAAGTTCTCGTTGAGTGCATCCCATCCCCTCTCGTTTTCTCTCACCCTGTTCACCTCTTGATTCACTTCCAGTGAAAGCCATGCCTGTAACATTTCAGGTAATTTTGGTATTTACAAACCGTATGTACCACTCGCTGGCGCGTTCACGAGCAAAATGTAACATGTGGTTTTTTGCCCAAAAAACGCCGTTTCCCGCGCGTAGTCGAGGATAATTGGCGGATGGGTTTAATATGAGGATGTTCATAGGCAGGGCTACCCCGAATGGGGAAAGGAGGACAAAAATATGAAAACCGAAAACCGAAACGAAGAGGCTGTCAGCCCAGTTATCGCTACCATCTTGATGGTTGCAATCACTGTTGTGCTGGCTGGTGTGCTGTACGTGTGGGCTAGCTCCCTCGCAGAAGGCAACACCGANGGAAACCTAGCACTTTACGCCATGAGCGGAAAAGATGCACAAGGTACCCCAGGCGCAGACGTGTCTGACAACCTCATCATGTTGACCATGGACCAAGGCGGCGACATCAACTGGGCCGCTGTCTCNGTGAANCTNNCNATNGANGGNGCNGCNCCNGTNACNTGNGANAANCCNGGNGTNGACGGCACCGCTGTGTGCAGTCTCGTCGAGTTTGGTGACACGGACGACCAAGTGTGGTCTGTTGGTGACGGTGTGACCGTCGTCGAGAACGGACAGGATCTCTGCTCTGGCAGCTGCTCCATCGACGTCACCATCACGGACACCCGTGAAGGTAAGGTCATCGACACCACCAACGGCGTCGTTGCTGAATGAGATTTTCGCCCTTGATTTCTTATGAGGCGGGCGTCTCGCCTGTTCCATGGGCGAAGGTGAAACGGTCC
>PAGK01000025.1 GCA_002704515.1 Methanobacteriota archaeon | reverse complement strand
GACCGGAGTGAATCAGGGTCCCACCGTTCGCACAGTCGGAGGTACTTGCGCCTTCGAGGGACACAAGGGTGGTTTGAACCACGCTGGTTTGGTTGTCGTCATCGCTGCCCTCCAAACACCCAGCAAGAGTGGTAGAGGTCATCAGTAGGGCCATTAACAAGAGAGCAAGGCTTCTTCGCATGGTCCGAGGACGCAACGAACAGGCATGTGTTTTTGATACAAATTTTATTGGAGCCGATATAGTGAACAATAGACCTATTTTGAAAAAATGTTTTGAAGATATTGTTGCATCGAACTATTTCTTTCATGTTCAACCCAGGTACACTCTGGGTGGGGTGCTTAGTTCTCAATGATGTAGGATTCACCGTTCTTTGGTTCGTGCACGATGTGGCCCTGCTCCTGAAGCGCTTCGACCAACGGGGGTCGGGCATGGTTCGGGTCGGTATGGTAGACCACCACGTGCTTCGCCTCACACGCTTTCGCGAACGTGATGATCTCTTGATGTCCGGCGTGGGTTGAAAACGAAAATTGTTCAGTTTGCAGCGCAATGTCAACCCGTTGACCATATATTTCGATGGTGCCAGTTTCAAGAAGGTCGCGTCCTCCTGTGTCCCTGGCTTGATAGCCAGTGAAGAAAACAGCGTTCTTGGTGTCGTGCCGTAATCGATTGAGGTACCAGAGAGCGGGGCCTCCTGACAACATTCCACTGGTTGAAACAATCACGTCAGCTGCAAGCGCTTTTTTTCGGTCTGATTTTCCAGACACTCGTTTTACCCAACGCCAAGCGCGTTCAAGGGCGGAGGCATCCCTCAACAATGAGGGGTTGTTCAGATGTGTTTTCGCCACACGTTTTCCCATACCATCGACGTGTACGTTGAGATGAGGGAGATGTTGATGGAGAAGCATCACGACATCCTGGGTTCTTCCGTTGGCAAACGCGGGTATGAGGACGGTTCCTCCTCGGCGAACGACGGATTCAACCGCTTCAATGAACCGTTGAATTTCCTCTTCTTTTGGTGGATGATCACGTCCACCGTACGTTCCTTCAACGAACAGAATGTCTGCTTTGACCGGTTGTGCGCCTGCCACAAGAGAGGAGTCACGGGTGTCAAAATCGCCGGTCAACAACACCGACTGTTGTGGTGTTTGGATGTGAAGCATAGCGGCACCGGGGATATGACCTGCTGGATGAAGGGTGAGTTCCCAGTTGTGATGTTTCCAAGGTTGACCAAAGTCATGAACCAACCATGAATCAAGTGCAGTATCAATGTCCCGCTTATCCCAGGCGAGTGGATAACGTTCAATGGAGCTCACCTTGTAGCAATCACGCCACATCATATCGGAAAGTTCCGCTGTAATGATGGTTCCATGCAAACGTGTTCGGTGGTGTGCACACAGCCAGGGTGCCATACCCAGATGGTCGATGTGGGAATGGGTAATGACAGCATCGTGAACAACCGGAGCTTCTCGAGGGTAGCGTGGTGGAGACGTGGGGGCAATTCCATAATCAAGCAACAAACGTGTGCCTTCAGCATCTTCAAGAACGATCCCAACGTTTCCAACTTCGTCTCCACCTCCAAGATAATGGAATCGCAAACCATGGTGAGGTGGTTCCTCTGGATAGGTCGATGTTCGACCTGGAGAATACAAGACCATGGTGATTGGAGGAGGTTCCCTTCAAAGAAGGTGTGGGTCTCACCCCTTGATTTCCACTGGAATAGAATTCATGTGTCTGATGATTGAAAATTCATTCTTCTTCTTTCCCAATGTTGATGTACTTCTCGCGACCATATTCCACGGGTTTTTCTCAATCCAACCTACCTCCTCGTTTTTCTCATTCCAACGCCAACCAACATTTCGAACTCCAGTGGAAACGAGGGGGTAGGAATACGGAGTTTCTTTTTCCCTTCAGAAATCCTTGAAAAATTTCCGAAGCAGAGCGAAGGTACCTTGAAGGACGATTTCTTCCACAGGTCATGGCCCGAATTCAATCTCATGAATTCGTCGTCGACGAAGATCGGTGTTTTGGCTGTGGAGCTTGTGTAGCCTTATGTCCGGTGCAAGTTCTCACACTCACCGATCGAATGATCTACGTGGATGAGAAAAATTGTACGCACTGTCGTCTCTGTCTTCCATCTTGCCCCGTTTTTGCCTTGGACATTGTACCTGAGCGGTGAATGGTATGAACATCGTTCTCATCGGTGGAACCATTGAAGCACTTCTTGTTGCGGAACATTATTCCAACGACCACGCCGTTTCCATCATTGAGATTGAAGCAGAAGTAGGATTGCCATCGGTACATCCAGGACGCGTCATCGATATCGACCTCTTCAGATCGTATTTTTCAGAAGAGCAACTTGAATTTCTCTCCATGCATGCGAATTCTGACGGGTGGGGGTGCCGTTGGGACTGGGTTCTGAAACACCTTGCTGCGAACGTTGCACGTCAAGGAGTTCAATTTTTTACACGTACACGTGTTTTATCATCAACAAAACAAGATGAAAGAATCATCCTTGAGTTGAATTCTTCAGAACGGGCTACACCCATCAAACTCATCACCGATCGTGTCATTCTTTTTTCAGATCCATCAACGGATGGTCCAGGCGGAAGAAACCATCATTTCCCTCCTTTTCAACCAGAAAACTTCCATCTATTACCCTCAGTATCTTGGTTTGGCGGAACCGTCTTATCGAAAGATGTTGATGGCTCCCATTCCGCTGAATTGGTCATTCAACGTGCGGATGGGATGACCGAATTATGGTGGAGAGGTTCACCCCCTTGGAAGCCCACACACGGCTTCATCGAGCAATGTACAAACCATCTATCTCCAGATGTAAACCACCTTTCGTTTGATAGCGTCGTGTCACGCGTTCGTGACTTCTTAGAAAAGCCGTTTAAACTCTGACATTAAGTGTTTTTTCAAACACCAGTTTCTTAGGGGTCACGCTGTAGGGTGGAGTAGGAACGCTGTAGCGTTGGTGATTGACATGGGAGAACACGCACCGGTAGATGGAATTGAAAAGATGCAAAATTCCTCTAAAAACCCAGTAAATGACGCCTCCTCATCGCAACTTTCACCCCGCGAATGGAAAAAACTCGTGGCAAAATTCCAAGACCCTCACATCGGTCGAGCCGTTTGGCAACTGATCAACACCCTTGTACCCATTCTTACCATATGGATCGCACTCTATTTCCTGAAGGAAACTTCACTTTTGCTATGCATTCCAGTTGCTATGCTCGGGGGTCTCTTTCTTGTTCGTGCCTTCATCATCTTCCATGACTGCGGGCATGGGTCGTTCTTCAAATCCAAAAAAGCGAACAGCGCCGTCGGTTTTGTAACCGGTTTACTCACGTTTACCCCATACCGACAATGGAGTTGGGAACATGCCAGGCACCACGCCACCAACGGTGATTTGGACCGAAGAGGCATCGGCGACATATGGACCCTAACGGTTGAGGAGTACGTCCAATCTTCAAAATGGATGAAATTTAGCTATCGATTCATCCGCAANCCNNTCATCCTGTTNCTNTTTGCACCNCTTGTNCTGTTNGTTNTTCTNCAACGNNTNNCNAATTCGAANGCNAANNCNNGAGANAAGCGNTCGGTTNACATCATGAACGCTGCNCTNNTTGTGTGGTGTGTTGGCATGAGCATGCTTTTCGGCTTCGTCGACTGGTTTGTCATTCAACTGACCATGATGGCTGTCGCATCTGGTTTCGGCCTCTGGTTGTTCTACGTCCAACATCAATTCGAAGACACATATTGGGCGACAGGTAAGGAGTGGAATTACACCGCGGCCGCTATGGAAGGAAGCAGTTTCTACAACCTCCCAAGAATTCTCCAATGGTTTTCAGGAAACATTGGGTTCCATCATATCCACCACCTCAACCCCCAGATTCCAAATTACAACTTGGAGCGCTGCCATTATTCCCATCCNTTTTTCCAGCAAGCNCCNGAATTGAAACTGTTCAACAGCCTGAAAACCATTCAACTTCGGTTGTGGGATGAAGTGAACGGAAAGATGATCACGTTCCGTGAATTGAAACGCCAACTTGCTCTAAGCCAAGCGAAACCTTCGATTTGAAGACCGTTTGCANTGCTGGACAACAGGTATTTTCGTGCCGTTAATGTCTTGAATAACCCACACGAGCCAACGGTATGACACAGAAGCTCTACCTCGAAAGCATTGAGGCTGGATACTACCGTCAATTCGATGCCATCATCACGGCGGTCGAAGATGAGAAAGTGGTCCTCGATCGTACACTCTTCTACCCGTTGGGTGGGGGACAGCACTGGGACACAGGAACCCTCGTCGGCCCCAACGGTACCTTGGAAGTATCAGAGGTGCGTGGCCGAGGCGATGTTCTTCACACCGTTGGGCAGGACCANCAACTCAGTGTAGGGGACGAAGTTCGCGGCACCATTGATTGGGAGACACGCTACGCTCACATGCGCATGCACACGGCTCAACACCTCGTCAGCGGCCTCGCTTACGAGATGTTTGATNGTGTTCGAACCGTAGGCAATCAAATCCATGCCGACCGTTCCCGTATTGATTTCAATCCCATTTCCTTTGATGAAACCATGCTTAGCGACCTCATTGCAGCGGCTAACGAACGAATTGATGAAGGGTTGGAGGTTACGGACGCCGTGATGACTCGCGATGAAATCAACNCCATCATGCCAGCTGACCGGACCAACATGGATCTCCTCCCGGCGAGCGTGAAGGAACTCCGCATCGTCCAAATCGGCGACCGTGTTGACATGTGTCCATGTGCGGGCACGCATGTGAGCAACATCGCTGAACTGGGGCACATCCAATTTCTTGGAAAGAAATCCAAAGGGAAAGGGACCCAACGCGTCAGCTACACCCTCGAACTCAGTCAACACCTCCGCAACTCCTCTCAAGGAATCATATGATCGGCCACGTTCACTGAAACGAAATTCCCAGTGCGGGAGAAAAGTGCCCATCAAAATTCTAAATCGTCATCCACCAAGTCCTGGACTTCCTTCATGGCAGATTTCAAGTCGTCACGTTTGGATTGACGTTGTTTGAATTCAATGTCTTCGAAAATTTTCGCGACATCCCCCTCCATCCCATCTTGTCCAGCGGCGGCATGCACTCGGTCAGTTAACGCCGTATCTTCCCCAATTCGCTCACTCCGATCGACTTTTTCGATGGGTTTGCTGGGGATGGTTCTGGCGCCATAGTGTTGGTCCTGAGTGGATTCAATCATCCATGTGTCAGTCCCCATTTGTTTCGCTTCCTTTGCTTCCATAGGCGCGTCCTTCCATGGATTTTGATTCCCAATATCGCGGAGTGCGTTGGATTTCTCTCCCTCGCGTTGTGCCTGGAAAACCATCGCCACATCGCGTTCGGTGCGCTTGATTGGAGTACCGANCAATTGCCCAGCAAGGCGNTGTTGTTCGATGAGGGATTGGCCGTGCACCTCATCGTGGTCGTACCGGTGGGGTTCAGCCGCCATCGCCATGATTTCCTTGGCCAACTGGTACAGCGGGTCGTCGGGTGGTGCCGAAGCAATGGTTTCCCTGACGTTTCGGTGGTGTTGGATGCATGTAGAGCATCGAGCAACGCCCGACTCATCCGGTGCATCGCATCGCAAACAACACGCTTGGAACCCAAGCTCTTGCATGGCTTTGCGAGGCATTGACATGATGGTATCGGTTTGGCATTGGCCCCGAGGTCAAGAAGCCTTGGACACGAGGATTCAAAGTGAACCCCGATTTGGGGACTGTATGGGGAAACGGGACCGCCGTGCCGATATTTTGGACGATGACCCCTTTCGAAACCAACGTTCATCCCCCCGCATTCATCGTGTACATCAACGGGTCGGAGCCGATGGCACCCACCATTTCGAAACATCTTCCTCGCTATCTGGAGCCATGCTTCAGTTTCTTGGAAGAGATAACTGGGAGAAACCAAAACACCACACCGGCCGATTATGGCACTTTAGTGATGTCGAAAAACAAAATCTTCGTCTCGCCATGGGAGCGTTTACCCTCGCCCTCGGGTTCATGGCTGCGAACGGCATTTGGGGCATCTATGACTTTGGTTTCTCAACTTGGNTGGTGAAACTTCTTTTCGCCATGCCGGTGATGTTCATCGCCATTGGCCCGGCTTTCCTTTTNCATGAAATTGGACATAAGTTGGTGGCCAAGAAAAACGGATGCTGGGCTGAATTCCGGGCTGATCCGAAGGGCCTGCAGTTTGGTGTTGGGATCGCCTTCTTCCTCGGTTTTTTGTTCATGGCTCCAGGGGCGGTGATGGTTGCTGGACTTGTCACGAGGCGGCAGAACGGACACATCGCCGTCGCTGGCCCCTTAACCAACCTCGGTCTTTTTGTCATTGGCATTCCGCTCTGGGGCCTCATCCTTGGTTTGACAGGCGCTCATGAACATCTTGCTTCCAGCTACACGGAGGTCTTTGAACGGATCTATGTCATGGAGGGCGCATTGAATTGGAAGGCCATGCTCGCCGATGCCGGATTTTTCTGGCTCGCTGCGAACTTGTTCCTCGGCTTGTTTAACATGCTCCCTTTCGGCCCATTGGACGGGCTTAAAGTCAAGGATTGGAACGAACAAGCCTTTTTTGCCGTTCTGTTAATTTTTGCCATTCCTCTGTTCACTTGGATCGCAGGTGTTTGGTCCCCACTCGCCGTCTTGGACGCAGTGGCTTCTCCTCTCTCCTCAATGATCCGCTGAGGTTGAGCCGAGACAATGACTCATCACATGATGTTTGAATCCAATCAAGCCCCAACAACATTACAGGTAGGCATTTCGAACGGGGTTCTCATCCAGGTGGAAGAACGAATACGTCGCCCACCACGTGATGGTGTCAAGCGCATCAACCAAGTTGCTCGTACCGGACTGTTCTTCTCCGTAGTCCTTCCCTGTGGTGTCCATCCAGTCGATCATTTCATCCACCGTATCACACGTTTGGTGGTAGCACCAATACCCATCCACGAGTCCACCAAAGCCCATGGTAACGGTGCCGAGGTTGTCTTGGAACGTAGCGTGGTCTGACCGCGCTGTCGTATCTTCGTAAACGATGATCTCGGGACGGTCTTTGACCATCCAATCGTCCACTTTCCACGTATCAGCCGGATGGTCGGTGCCGATGAGCATTGACATTTGTTCTTCAACACCAATGGCGTCGGACCCAATCCACATGGCCAAGCCAACCATACCAGGTTGATTCATGATGTCGTGGTCCAAACTTGGACCGATGTAGACGCGCATGGGCCAAACTTCCTCATCCTTTGGATAACCATCGGGGTCCACCGCAGGCTGAGGGTCGCACCCTCCTTCACCGCCACCGTGGCTTCCGCCGCAAGGGGCTCCACCACCACCGGGCCAGTTGACCCCAGCCATGTCGAGGTTCACGTAGTTGGTCACCTCAACGTTCGGGTTGTCTTCTTTGACCCAGTAATCGGTCCAGAAATCACTTCCTCGCTTTCCTCCTTCTTCACCCGACCAAAGACAGAACACCATCGTGTTGCGGGTGTTGAAGTTCGCCATCGCTTCGGCGACAGTGAGTACCATGGCGGTTCCTGCCGTGTTGTCGTAGGCACCAACTCGAGTTCCGTAGGTTCGACCGAAAATGTGCGGGTCGAGCATGCCGCCGTTGACCGGTGGTGCGATGTCAAAGTGAGCACCAAACACCATCCATTTGTCTGGATTGACATCACCAAAACGGTAGCCACAGATGTTGTAGGCTTCGGGGTTTTGAGCCCCCGTCATGAGCGAGTCGTAGGTGAACCGTTGCGTGATGACTTCGAGGCCGAAACTTTCCAGATTGCCGATGAGGTATTGTGCGGCGTCTTCGTAAGCTGCATTTCCTTGTCCTGCCCACCGATCGAGGTAGCCGACGGCACCGTCAGCGGCGTCCGTTAAGTCGGGCGTCTCGTCGGACATATGACTGATGTAATTGAAGACGTTCAAACCATCAACCAATCCGGTTGAATGCCGTCCACCATCAGCCTCACCGTAGGCCGCCGCCATGGGCCGCTCAATGGGCACGCGAACAGCAAGCACCGCACCTCCAGTGCTGTTGGACGGTAGAACGGTGTCCAGTGTTCCGTTGACTGCAGCGACGCGTTGAATGCCAGGATTGTCACTTTGTTCGTTTGCATCCCGTTGAATCCACGTACGCCAAGATTCCTCAATCGTTCGGATGGGCCAATTCTCCCTTCCGTATTCGCCAAGCATGAAGACGGCCGTGTCGGTTCGGGGCGGTGCAAGGAGGGTCAGCATCATCGACTCTCCGGCTTTGAGATCAACCACTGTCGAATTTTGTACAAACCCGTTATCGGAGTTCAACAGCAAGTATGGAACGAACACAGCGAGGTCAACCTCTGCAGCGATGGTGACGCCCTGGAAGACGCCCCCAGTCAGGACTGGAGGGGTGATGACCACGTCGTCCGTTGACTCCAAACCGCCCCCGTCTTGCTGCCCAAAACAACCCGACAAAGGGGTGAGCAACATCAAGGAAATCAGAAAGAAGGCTTGGCCAGAGCGCTGTCCCATTAAGGGGCCGTGGTGGTTCACCTTCTCAAGGCATTCGCCTGAACTAAAAAAGGCATTCAGGAATGAAGCATTTGGTTGAAATTCGTGGTGTTCAACCCCAAATTACCCGCAAAGGTTGAACTCCACCTTCTCAACTCACATCACATGAGTTGGGCCCTCGACGCCGGAAAGATTGGCCTCACCGCCCTCATTATTTTCGCTGTTGTACAGGTCAGTGAGCGCAATACCTTGCTCGCAGCAGTCCTTGCCTCAGTCCCGATTGTCAGTGTCCTCGCCATGATATGGATGAATCATGACGGCCAATCTGCCGAAGAAATTTCGGGTTTTGCCAAGGACATTGCGTGGCTCCTCATTCCATCGCTGCTGATATTCATCGTCATGCCACTCCTTATCGAACGAGGCTGGGAGTTCTATCCAGCACTGGGGGCAGGCCTCTTGACCACCATTTTAGGGTATTTTCTCATGATTCAAATCATGGGAAAATACGGATCAGTGGCATAATGTGGACCGATTCTTTGATGAGGGAACAGGGACAATGTATTCATGAGAACATGTCAAAAAAGAACCGACAGCAAACGGCTCAACGACCAAAACCCCTGTTTTCGAGGCATTTTATTGAAACGGTGAACGACGCCAATTGTCCGTTGATCGAAGGCTAACTCACATCACATGAGTTGGGTCTTCAATGCAGGAAAGATTTGTCTCAATTCAATTCAGCCGCCTCGAGTTGTTTCCTGTCTTGATGCAACCAATATCGTCCAAGTATGAACCCGAGCGTGAAAGCGGTGACATGCCCCATACTGACATACAGTGCTGCACCTTCGTAGATGTAGGCGTTCCAGAATTCAAAACCAGAATAGAGTAGGGCACCCGCGATTGGACGTTTGATCTGTGAAAACAGAACTCCGCCGACACCGAATAGACCGACTGATCCACCCATGTAATTTCGACCCCGGAGTCCAAATTCGTACCAATCAACCTCTGGATTGAGGTAATCGCCCATGGAGAGGTACAGCGTCATCATCACTACAACCAGAGCGTGTATACTGAACATCGCCATCATTGCTCGCTTTGCCCCGATTCGGATTTCTGCAGTCTGCAGGAAGACGACAATCAAAGCGGCCACCAACAGGATGTGATCGGGGTTGTTGTGGAACCAAAACGAGGAGAATAGAGTGAACACGAAAATGTGAGGTGCTTCAAACAGGTTGTAAGGCCGTATGACGAAATCACAGATGACTGTATCAGATGGTATCGGACAAGTACGAGACCCGAGGCCGAACAATGCAAACAACAGTGCGATAATCAGTAGATAGCTGACCGAGAAGCGGCGTGAATTCAGAACATCGCGCCAATGCATTCGGTTTCCTTTTCCATCATTCCAAGGCCAGATCATCGGCCAGGTTGGTCGGTCACCACTCATTCCTCTTCCTTCTTGAATTGTCCAATGACAATCGGTTCGGGCACCTTCATCATCGAGGGGGTTTCATCTTCCTTCCGTTCCGTTGCGATTGAGATGGTCAAGGCGACCATGCCAATGAGTGAGATGGCGGCAAGTACCAGGACCATTGGTGAGTCTGTAGCGGACGACGCTTCCGCCTCGCTTCCTTGCTCACCCTCGTCTACATCACAACCGATACCGAAGCAATCGCCGGGAGACGGTCCATCTTCCTCATGCACGTCTTTGTTGACGGTGATGGAGTGATTCCACACCGTTTGCGAACCGTTGTGGTTTCGATGCACCCAGAAGAGGTACGTTCCCACGGTTGCGTTTTGCATGAATTGATGCGTCGCAGAAACGGCACATGTTTCATCCACCAACGACCCGTTTTCATCGAGCTCACAGGCATTCACAAGTTCACCTGAATCAAAATCGTCGGACGCGTTAAACACACCGTCAAGATTCGTGTCGATTTGTACCACCATGGTGGTGTTGTTGGTGCTGTCTTCCATGCGGAACCAAACTGAATTTCCTTGAACGAAGGCTAAATCCGTGACGTTTCCAGCAACCACACCATCGTCCGTGAGGATGACCGTCAGCGTTTTTTGTTCGTGAGCCACGACGGTTGGGGACAACAAGGTTGCCAGAAGAAGTGAGCCGATCATAGCGACACACACCCCACTTCGCATGAATTATGCGTAATCCCCAAATCATAAAGACCAAACGGATGGGTGAGTTGAGGCAGACATGGGCGGTAAGGAACTCCTTCTTGGTATCTTTACGATTCTTTTTCTTACTTCCGCGACGATGTTGGTGTTCGGCGACGATGTCCAAGAGAACATCGAGGAAAACCCGACCATGAAAGCCGGTGACCCCCTAATCCAGGAAGAGGGCCACGACCACAAAAATGCCAGTCAACACGAACTCGGAACAGACAACATGGAACTTCTTGACTTCAACCCCTTGACCACGCCCGGAAACGCCGAAGTGCAAGTGGCCACCACGCCAGACGGCGAAACCTACGCTTACCTCGCTGGTTGGAACGATATGCACATTGTGGACGTGACCGACCCGAACAACACAACCGTAACTGGCGTGTACAACGACCCGAACACACAAGTTCTCGATGTCAAATACCTCGAGTATAACGGTCGCGAATACATCATTCAACAGAACCAGCTCATCGATCCCGGTAATTCCGACCCGAACATCGGCCAGTGGAGCGACCCCGCTCAAGTCAGCGTCACCCTCATCGACGTGACGGACAAAACGAACCCCGTTTGGATTGACTCGTGGTACGATGTTGACCATCCAACCGGCCCTCACAACCTCTATACACACATGATCAACGGTGAATGGTACATGTTCGTCGCCAATCCAGATTACGATAACTGCAACGACGCCATTGGGGAAGCCTGTGGAGGCGTTACCATCGCTCATCTCAATCTTGCAGGCTCGGCAGCAAACAACATCATTGGTGTTCCCGGTGTTGGTTCAGGTCAAACCATTATCAAAGTCGGAGAATATGAAGTCGCTTGGGAAACGACGATGGGTGGCTGGATTTACATTCATGACATGACCGTCCAAACGTGGCCTGGTGAGGATCCAAACGACCCCCGACACGGCCGCACCTTCATCTACGGAAGTTATTGGGAGGCCGGCCTCCGTATCGGTGACGTAACTGATGTGCCACATCCGACAAATTCACCCGAAGCATACACCATCCATGCGACGCTTTGCAAGGCCGGCCAAGGCAACCCCATCATGTGCCGTTGGCGAGCCCCCGAAGTCGGCTTGTGGATGGATTTCCTTGACTTGGACGGCGACGGCCAACCCGACAGCGGCCCGACCGGCAATGAAAACGGCGGTCGAGTGTCCTACATTCACTACGCTGAACCCTTCCCAACGATGGTGGATTTGTCCCACGTTGGCTACTCCGATGAACCCGTTCACCTGGTTACCGCCGCCGTGGAGACCCTCAGCACGAGCGTCGGCGTTGGTATCCTGTATCTGATTGATACAACCGACTACACGATGGAAGACGGCCAATTCAAATTCAAACCGAAGTTGATACGGGATTGGGAAATACCGTATGCAGAAGACCATTGTTATGGTGCTGATTGTGAAGCTCACTCGAACGAAGACGAGTGGCTTCTCTTCTCCCCCCATAACCTTGACAGCGCCTACTTTGAAACCGATGAAACCACCGACCAAAGTCACGGTGGTGGATGGGATGGGCGCCTGTACATCTCTCACTACCACGCCGGTTTGTGGGTCGTGGACATTGAAACCTTGGTTGACCCGGATAACCCGGACGACCGAATCGCCGTTCATGAAGAAGCGACCGTGGGCTACTACCTACCACACGGAGAAGACGGCACCCCGCTTGACTCCAGTTTCTACGACTTTGGTTGGGTCCCCTTCTTGTGGGCAGTTGAACATCACGACGGCATTACCTATGCTTCCTGCATCTCAACGGGGCTTTATCTGGTTCAGTTGGACGTTGATTTACCCTATCGAATCTGAGGTGAACGCATGCTTTCTCGAATGACACCCGTCCTCATGTGCATGCTTCTGCTTTTCGCAGGGTGCCTGTCTCCAGAATCCGTTGACCGTTGGACGCCGCACGGTGAACCCCTTGACAACGTCCGAGTCCAAGATTTCACACTGACGTCCAGTGATGGGACATCCTGGACGTATTCTGATGAAGCAGCCAACACCACCCTCGCCATCGCCTTCCTCTTCACGAACTGCTTGGACATCTGCCCAATCGTCACGCACAACATGAAGTGGGTCAAGTCGCAACTGTCTGAAGATGAATTGAACAAAACCACCTTCATGACCATCACCGTTGACCCCTGGAGAGACAATGTAACGGTTCTGCATGATTGGAAAACAGGGACGAATTCAGAATGGGCCCATCTTACCTCATCCAGCAATGAAAGCGACAGTCCTTCCATGAACGCCTTGCAGAACGTGTGGATCAATTTTGGCGTGGGGCTCACGATTGAAGAATATGAAAACAACTCCAGCGCGCGCCACCACCCTGACGATTACACCGTGAACCATGAAACCGGGACCATCCTCGTCGACCGCTTTGGATACCAACGCGTCTGGTGGGGCGACAACGACTGGGTTCTCGACCTCTTTTTGGAAGACCTTCGCTACCTCAACACCCTTTGATGAGATGTCCAATCACAGGGTACGGTCTGATGACCCGTCTAATCAGAGGGGCTCCCTTTGATTGACAACCTTCGGTGAAAATATTAAATCAAGAGGGGCTTTCGATTATTTCATGAAGAAAGCATTTTTCTTGACACTTGTGATGATGACATCAACTCTCGCTGGTTGCATTGGTGGAGATTCTGGAAGCGTTGAAGTTCAACTAACTGACGATCAAATCAATGATCTGTTTGATGAACACTTCCAAGATTTCGTGAACAATTCGTCAGTCACTCACAACGAGTATGTTTCGAACAACTACAATGGTTCGTCTCCAAGTTCAACCCAGTATTTCGTGGTGGATT
>PAGK01000024.1 GCA_002704515.1 Methanobacteriota archaeon | reverse complement strand
CTCAAAGACGAGGTTGGTCAAATGAAAGCGCTGGCAGACCTCGCCCATTGTCAAGCCACCATCGGGGAGTTTGGTGCGGCGAAGGACCTGTTCAACCGTTCACTTGACCATGCCAAAGGCCTCGAAAGCCTCTCTGGACAATTGGTGGCCCGGTGGGGATTGGCCGACCTCGCTGAAATTGAACAGGACTACGAATCAGCCATGCTCATTCTTTCCGACAGCCTCCACGAGTTCATCGCCCACAACGCTACTGCTCCAACTCCGCTTCGCCAACGCCTCAAGGATTTAACCGAGTTACAAAACCAACCTGCCGGTGGCGAAACCAAAGACTAGGTCGCCACACCCATTATGAGCCATGGCCCTGTGGAAGGAATTGGTGCGTGGCCGTGGAGCATGACATCTTCTTCTCCATCTCGCAAACACCCGACGCTGACGGGCACCTGCCCGACGAAGCGACCATGCTGCGAAATTACTTCCAACAATTAACCTGTGCTGATGAGCTCGGTTTTGGCATTGGCTGGATTGCTCAAGCCCACCTCTCGACGGAAACTCAAAAGTCAAACGACAAACCAGTGGTTCCCCATTGGAAAGGCGAAGTGGGGCTTTGCACCGATTTTCCCCAACTGGCTCTCGAATCGTTTCGCCGCACAAAACACATCGAAATCGGTAGCGCTGTGGTCTCCATTCTCGCCTCTGGCGGACCCATAGCACAAGCGGAGCGCATGGCCAATGTTCTCAGCCTTCATGGGCTCGATGAAAACGAACAACGTTGCCTCCATATCGGGTTCTCAGCCGGTCGATTTGAATTCATGGCCAGACCCTACGGCGTCATTCCACGAAATTCCATTGAAGAAGCCGCATGGCCAGCCTTGCGAGGACAGATTTTCATGGAAGCCGCCGAAATTTTCCTCCGCCTTTTGCGAGGTGACGTCATCAATTCAACCATGATTCGTCCAACGGTGTTGACCCGGGACAACTTCAGATCCGACGAGGATTGGGAGCTGGTTCAGGAGGCCGCCGTGGAGTTTGAGGCACTTGATGCCCGACCCGATTCCATTCAGGTTCCCTCAAGGTACGTCTTTGAAGATTTGAAAATTGTACCCAGTGAATTCCGCCGAGAATTGCTCAAATTGGTTGCAGGCACCCACGACCCCCGCGCTCAAACCTTCGTGAACAGCATCTTGCCCGTGAAGGTGTTCAACCTCTCCATCACGTCGCCTGAAGTGATCGATGCGACCCATGAACGGATGAGAGAAGTCTACCACAAAGACGGGGGAGCGTGGAAGCGAAGCGACATGCCAAGAACGAGTTTTGTCTTCCTCAATGCCGAGGAAGGACTGACGCCAGAAGAGCAATCTGCGGCGGCACAAAAGGAGGCCGACCGGGCCTTGAGTGCCTACTGGAACGCCTTGGAGGGGACCATTGACCCGGACAAAGTGTCCCGTGCTGCCAACAATGCACTGATCGGAAACGTCGAAGAAATCGCCAAACAAATGGTGGACCGTTTTCATCCAGAAGACCGAATCATGGCCTGGTTTGATTTCTTCAACCATGACGCTGACCGAGTCTGCCGAAACATGACCGCCTACATGCAGCAGGTCGCACCCATGGTCGAGTCCATGCTGGAGGGTGCTTGAGATGGGCATCAAACACAACACCTTCTCTGCGGTTCAGCCGGGTATGCCCGGTTCGGGAATGTACCCGGAATCCCCTCTCGGGGAAAAGGTCGAAGGCATTCCAACCGGACGAGAAGTGGCTTGGGAACCCCTGGTTGATTACCGTCGAAACGGTGTCTCGGAGACCACCATCCACGGAGCGGTGGCATGGGCGCACGGGGACGAAGTCATCCACTCCTTTGGTGGCAATGTCCTCTGCTACGGCCGCTCGATGATGAAGCCCTTCATGCTCAAGGCCTTCACCGAAGAACTCGAGGATTGTTCATGGGACCAGAAAGCCATTGCTGTTGCCTCTCACAACGGAGATACTGAACACGTCGCCGCCGCACAATCCTTGCTCGCTGAACCAGAGTGGCCGCTGATGCTCACTCCTCTCGACGTTCCTTTGATTCAATTTGGACGACAGGTCCGTCGGCCTCGGCGATGGTTCCATACCTGCTCGGGTGAACATGCCGCAATATTGCGTGGATGCCGCAAGAAGGGGTGGAACCGAGCCGGTTACACCCTCCCCACGCACGAAGTGTTCCACGCTTACATGGACCAACTTCGCAAGTACCTCGGGCCGGATTGGACACCGCTTCGTATCGCCAAGGACGGGTGTGGCCTCCCAACCGTTTCCAACACCGTTTCGGAACTTGCCCAAATTTATGCGGGTTTAGTCCGAGACAAGGATGAGGACTGGATCTGGGAAGCCATGGTACGCAATCCTGACCTCGTGGGTGGATTCAACCGACTTGATTCAACCGTTCTCAAAGCTGGAGAAGGGCGCGTCATAGCCAAAGAAGGCGCAGACGGTTTGCTCGGTTTGGCCATTGAGCACCCCGATTATCCCAAGGGACTCGGCATTGTAGTGAAAATTGCTCATGGTTGGAATTCACAAGCCACATGGTACGTTGCAAGAGCCCTGTTAGGTGTTCTTGGCATCGACCTTCGCAACCCCTATCCACTTCATCGCCAAAAGGCCTTCATCGTCCCAGGTATTGTCCCTGAACACTACGTTGATGTTCTGGAAACCGTCCCAACATGGGACGAATGGGACCCTGACCAAGACCGCTGGAACTACGACACTGAGGTGGCGTGATGGACCCCGTCCTCAACTACATTGACGGTGCTTTTATGGCCGCTCAATCCGGTGAGACCCTCAACACCGTGAATCCTGCAACCGGAGACGTCATCACCACGCTCCCACGTTCAAGTTCAAAAGACGTTGAGACAGCGACTACCGCTGCCCTACGAGCATCATCAAAATGGGCAGCAACTTCCATGGTCGAACGCATCCAATGGCTTCATCGGCTGGCCGACGCACTTGAGGAGGACCATGAGACCATCGCTCGGTTGGAGAGCATGGACACGGGCAAACCCATTTCCTTGGCCCGTCGCGTTGATGCTTCACGCTCGGTTGCTAACTTTCGCTTCTTTGCAGAATTTGGCGAACAACATGAGGAACCGACCTTCAGTGACCATGGTGCAGTGAACCACGTTCACCGTTCACCCATCGGGTGCGTCGGGCTCATTACGCCATGGAATCTGCCGCTTTACCTCCTCACATGGAAAGTCGCTCCCGCCCTTTTGATGGGCAACACCATCGTGGCCAAACCCTCTGAACTCTCACCGCTGACCGCCCACCACCTCGCCAACGTGATGCAGCGGATTGGCCTACCCAAAGGTGTCTTCAACCTCGTTCACGGGTTGGGCCCAGAGGTGGGTCAAGCCATCGTTGAACATCCCCAAATACGTGGAATATCCTTCACAGGAGGAACTTCGACGGGGAAGATTGTTGCCGCTACCGCTGCGCCCATGTTCAAGAAAATCTCCTTGGAATTGGGCGGGAAGAACGCCACGGTTGTTTTGGATGACGCTCCACTCGACGAAATCATGGACGATCTCGTGCGAGCTTCATTCACCAATTCCGGACAGGTTTGCTTGTGTGGCTCGCGGGTTTTGGTTGACTCATCCATCTATGAGGATTTCAAAGGACGCTTCGTCAAGGCCGTTGGCAAGATCGTCATCGGCGACCCCACCGAGGAGTCTACCACCATGGGGACAGTCATTTCAAAAGACCATCAACAAAAGGTGGAATCCTACATTCGATTGGGTGTAGAGGAAGGTGGCAAGGTGTTGATTGGTGGGACCTCCAGTGAGGCACCCGTTGACAATGTTCCATCGGAGGGCGCCTTTCTACGACCAACCGTGCTTGAAGGCCTAAGCCACACCGCCCGTACCGCAACGGAGGAAATTTTTGGCCCCGTTGTAACCCTTCATTCGTTTGACAACGAAGATGAGGCCGTCGCCATGGCCAACGCTACCGAGTACGGCCTGGCTGGCTCGGTCTGGACCAATGATACACAGCGGGGCCACGCCTTTGGACAACGGTTGGACACCGGGATCGTCTGGGTGAACACATGGTTGAACCGGGACCTCCGTACGCCGTTTGGAGGCGTCAAGCAATCCGGTGTTGGTCGAGAAGGTGGAGCCTGGTCGCTGAATTTCTTCTCTGAATTAACCAACATATGTGTTCTTCAACCTTGAGAACACATGTTCAAATGCCCCCTTGCCGTCATACAGTCATGGACGAAGAAACGCTCCCTCTCTTTGTTCTGCCCATGGTTCTCTTTCCAGGAGAACTTCAGGAACTCCGCGTGTTTGAGCCAAGGTACCGACAAATGCTCGATACTTGCATCCTGGACGACCGTCCGTTTGGATTGGTCATGAACGACCCGTTTGAACCTACCAACGGATGGGACGGACCTCGTCGGCATGGTTGTGAAGCCATCATCGTCAACCACGAAACACGAGGAGTCAACCACTTCCTCACCATCACCGGAGGACGACGATTCTTCGTTGACGAAGTCATTGAGCCTGCTCTTCCACCCTTTTCCGACCCCTCATTGACCAAACTGATTCAAGAGGGCGTCGCCCCTGACATTGAGACCCTTCTCGAGCATCTTCCCGAAGACGCTGAACACAGCCGATTGTACATCTCTGCAAAGGTCACCTACCTCGACGAAACCGGGGAGTTGGATGAGGAAGACCAAGCCTTCCTACGCACCATCACCTCCAGCATTGTGCAGCGAGCAGGCCGTGGGATGAACGTCGATGCAGCGGTGCTGAACCAATGGGTCACCTCCATCTGCGAAGAGCAAATTGACGCTCGAAAAGAATCCATCTACAACATCGCCGCTTTGTGCCTCAACGACCTCGAATCCAGGCAACAATTGTTGGCGTGTTCAAACGCCGCTGAAGCGATTCACGAACTGCGAACTCTCCTCATGACTTTCGTCAATGAAGAAGAATGAGCGTAGGCGACGATTTGAAAACACCAAGGGCGGTGGAAGATTCATGTCCGTCTACAGTGAAGCGCGGAAGGTGACCACCCACACGCTCCAAGAAATGAAGCGGGCTGGTGAGAAAATTACCATGCTTACCGCTTACGATTACTCGTTAGCACGCCTGGTTGACCAGGCCGGCATCGACGTGATTTTGGTCGGGGATTCAGCCTCGAACGTGATGGCTGGACAAGCCACGACCGTTCCGATGACCTTGGACCACATGATCTACCACGCCCAATGCGTTGAACGTGCGGTCGACCGTGCTTTGTTGGTGGTTGATATGCCGTTTGGAAGCTATCAGGGCAATTCGCGACAAGCCCTCGATTCCGCTATTCGCATCATGAAAGAATCCAGTGGCCATGCCGTCAAATTGGAAGGTGGTTCAGAAATCGTCGAATCCGTTGAGCGGATTTTGACTGCGGGAATCCCAGTTATGGGTCACCTCGGACTTACACCTCAATCCATCTACAAATTCGGAACCTATTCCGTTCGAGCCAAGGAAGATGAGGAAGCAGAGAAATTGATTGCCGATGCGAAGGTCCTCGAAGCCGCTGGATGCTTTGCCATCGTTCTCGAGAAAATCCCTCGCGACCTCGCAAAGCGGGTCTCTGAAGCCTTGACCATTCCGACCATTGGCATCGGTGCTGGCCCTGATGTTGACGGCCAAGTCCTGGTCCTCCACGACCTCCTTGGAATCACCATGGATTTCTCGCCTCGATTCCTACGCCGATACCTGAACCTCGCCGAGGAAATTGACGGAGCCATCAAATCCTACTGTGATGATGTTCGTTCAGGGGATTTCCCCAACGATGAGGAATCATACACTTCTTGATCAGAGGATCAGGTTGTAAGACAGCAACGAGCCCCCAAGCGCTCCAATGTTCACACCAAGGGTGTGCCAGAAGGCTAAACGAAACGGCGGGAGATTAAATCGCCACCACGAAGTACTGACCCAAATCCAAACCACAACGGCGAGGTACCCACCGCAGACAAAACCTCCTTGGCCCGTTGACCAAATCAAGAGGAGAGGGAGGGCAAGGGCCGCAATCCCACCCAAGTATTCCTTCCATCGGTTCTGAGGATGATGGGTCAGCCAGCGATGCAGCAGGGGGGAAAAGAGCATCATGAGCAGCAACCCGCCTTGAGGGGGATTGGGTAATCCATAGGTGAGATGGGGGGACAAATAGACCTGCCATCCAGCTCCCGCTAGAAAACCAAACATCGTTGGCGCAATCACGTTCTCGAACGTTTCTCGCCACGTGGCCGTACGAGGTGGGTCAGAGGCCAAATCCAAAATCGGCGTCTGTTCAACAGCCGCGGCTTCCATGCCTCCACGGTGGGTGCAGGTTGTTTATGACTCTGCGTTCGGTCAATGGACCGTGAGAGGCCGATGATGAATTAAACCTCGCCGCCATGGGTAGAACATGGGCAAAGGCCGAATCGTAGCCGGTTGCATCGCACCGCATCCACCACACTTGGTCTACGCCGAAAATCCTCCACAAAACGAACCCGTGGCCGAAGGTGGATGGGAACAACTTCGCTGGGGGTATGAGCGACTACGGGCTTCGCTTGCCGACAAAGACTACGACGCCATCGTTCTTCTTTCTCCGCACTGGCAAACCTATGTTGGAACCCACTTCCTGGGCCTGCCTCATTTTGAAGGGCTCTCCGTTGACCCAGTCTTCCCGAATCTCTTCCGCTACCAGTACGACA
Source organism: Methanobacteriota archaeon (assembly GCA_002704515.1). GTDB lineage: Archaea > Thermoplasmatota > Poseidoniia > Poseidoniales > Poseidoniaceae > Poseidonia. Next base: position 28,660 of record PAGK01000024.1, on the reverse strand, counting down.
TGAACGTCGATGTGGACCTCGCCAAGGCCATTCACGACGAAGCAGAAGCGGCGGGTTTGCCTGTGAAAATGATGGAAAACCCCGATTTCCGAGTTGACTATGGAACCATCACTACCGGTCATTTGTTCAATCCAGATTGGGATAAACCGCTTGTGGTCATCTCGAGCAACCGTTCAACGGCGTATTATTCCGTCGAAGTCATGCAAGAAATCATGATTGAACTGGGTAAAGTAACCCGCAAGGCCATTGAAGCGAGCGGAAAAAGGGTCGTCGTGCTGGCCAGCAATTCCCTTTCCCATCGCCATTTCACTACCGAATCCGAAGTTCCTGAGGACATGAGCAAAGAGCACATCACGAGCCACGCCATGCACCTGTGGGACATGCGAATGATCGAATACATGCGCAGCGGTCAAGCCCAACGCATCTTGGATGAAATGCCGGAATTTACCGAGCAAGCCATTGCCGAGAGCGATGGAGGTGGATTGTCATGGTTGCTCTCAACCCTCGATGTACCAGATTATCCAGCCATCCTCCACGGCTACGGCACCATCATTGGAACTGGAAATGCCGTTGTGGAATGGCCGTGCCATGCCCATGAGGTGAGCGAACAATGAGCGAAGGCGGCATCGTTGGTTCCTTTGTGGTCCCCGTTCATCCCCACACGGTCCTCACCCCCGATCAAAATCCAGGTTGGCGTGCCCTAAGGGATGCTTTTGATGAAGCAGCCCAGATGATTGAAGACCTTGAGGCGGACCTCCTCATCGTGTATTCGACCACCTGGCCATCCATCATCGGTCACCAACTCCAAGCGGACCCAAATCCAGAGTGGGTGATGGTGGACCATGACTTTCACGACCTCGGTTCAATTCCTTATTCGTTCAACATCGATGCGGACTTTGCCCACGCATGGGACGACGCCAACCGAAACAGAGGGTTACAAAGTCGATGTGTGAACTACAAAGGGTTCCCCATTGACGTCGGTTCCGTCGTCGCTCTAACGCTGCTTGACCCGAACAACAAGATACCAGCCGTCATCGTTTCTTCGAACATGTACGCCAATCGAAGCGAGACCACCGTCCTGGCAAAATCCTGCCTTGACGTGATCAAGAAACAAGGTCGACGGGCCGTGGCCATCACGGCCATGTCCCTCTCAAACCGAATGTTTACCGATTTCATTCAGCCCGAAGATGACAAGATTCACTCATTGAAAGACGATGAATGGAATCAAAAGATCCTCGAATTCCTCACAGAAGGCCGATTGGAGGACGTTGGCCAACTCTCTCGAACCATTCAACGCCAAATCCGTGTCCAAAAAGTCGTGGCCTTCAAACCAATGTGGTGGCTATCCGCCATGAATGGAAACCGCAACGACCTCACTGGAAGAGTGTTGGCCTACGAGGCCATCCATGGAGCTGGTGGTGCAGTGGTGCACGTTGACCCAACGCCATCAGGCGTGGGAGACAAGGAATACGATGAGGACGATGTTGAATACTTCCACGGTGAGCGAGGCGTCCTTGACTCGGGAACAGAAACCGAAGAAGCGGGAGCTCAAACCACCGCCCACGAGGCAAAGCAACCCACTGATAACCCTCCAACCCAAAGCAATGGACCAGCGTTGTGGGACCCTACAGAGGCAGAGGGTTCAGTCAACACCGATTCCGCCCCCAAACCAGTGGGCGCCTACCCTCACGCTCGAAAGGTCGGAAACATGCTATTCTTGTCCGGCGTTGGTCCCCGTCAACCCGGCACGAATTCAATACCCGGTGGACCCATTCACGATGATCACGGAGAACCCATGGATTACGACATCAAGGCCCAAACCCATGCCGTTGTTGACAATGTTCGGCGCATCGTTGAGGAAGCAGGAGCCTCCATGGAACAAGTGGTTGATGTCACCACCTTCCTCGTCGATATGAAGCGAGATTTCGCCGGCTACAACGAAGTGTGGGCCGAAACGCTTGGAAAAGTTGGCCCGACAAGAACCACCTTGGCCATTGACGCTTTACCCACGCCCATTGCAGTGGAAATGAAGGTCATCGTCCACTTAGGCGAGTGAAATTTTCCGGATACCGGAGAACCTCTGTTGGAATCCATACAAATAACTAATATGATGTTGAGTCATCACGAAATCATAAGACCAATTAGTGCCGGAATCGGGGGAAAGAACTATGGCAAAGGATACCGTTGAAAACATCATCAAAGGTGTTGCAGCAGGCGACGCAAAAGCTGTCACTGAGGAGATTAAAGGAACCCTCTCCAGAACGATTGGACTTGCCACGCTGGTGATTCTATCATTGTCCTCAATGCTGGGATCGGGTTTGTTTATTCTTCCTGCGTTTGCTCAAGAAGTAGCTGGGGACGGCATGTGGTTTGCTTTCGTTCTGGCCGCTTCTGTGGTTCTGACTGGGGCGTTTTCGAAATCCGAACTTGCCAGTGCCATGCCTGAATCCGGTGGAGTTTACATCTACATGGAGCGCACGTACGGCTCCCTCATGGGAACCATCAGTGGGCTTGGATTGTTTGCCTCGTTCATGCTCAAATCAGCGTTTGCCTTGATTGGTTTTGCTGCTTATTTGGAAGTCGTTACGGCCGCTTTGGACGTCGAAGTCAATCCAATCACAATGGCGCTTGTTCTCCTTACGTTTATCGTGATCATCAACATAACCGGCGTGAAAAAAATCAAGAAAGTCCAGACGCCAATCGTAGCAACTGCGGTTCTCTTCCTCCTTTTCCTATGTGTTATGGCACTGTTGAGCGGCGATGCAGATCTCTCACGACCCATCACCAACGTTGACTATTTCAGCCCAGAAATGGGGACTGCTGCTGCCCTTGTGTTCGTGGCCTACTCTGGCGCCATCAAGGTGGGAGCCATCGGTGGAGAAGTGATGGACCCCGAGAAAAACATTCCACGGGGCATGTTTGCCTCACTCTTAGTGGCCACCATCCTTTACGCTGGTGTGGCCTTTGTCATGGTCTCCGTCCTCCCAACCGGTTGGCACATGGACCATGGTCATGCCATCGAGAACCCAATCTACGTGTTCGCCGAACACGTAGCAGGGAGCACGGTCGGCGTTATCGCCGCTCTTTTGGCCATCATCACCATGGCATCCATGGCCCTTGCAGGTGTTTTATCCGCTTCACGGTTTTTATTCGCCATGGCAAGAGACAACCTACTTCCGTCAAAACTTGAAGATCTCAATCCCACCTATGAAACACCACACTGGCCGATTATCATCACGGGATTGATGATGGCAACGGCCATTTTGACCATTGACGTTCACGCTATCGCCGAGCTTGCTTCAGGATTCAACATCATGGTGTTCGTTGCCATCAATGCCTCTGTGGTGGTGATGCGACATGCCGGACCAAGGCATGAATGGAACCCTCCCTACAAATCTCCTCTTTACCCGCTTCCACAAATTTACGGTGCAGGAACCGGAATCATCCTGCTCTGGCTCATCGGAGCGAACGCCCTCATCGGGGCGGCTGGAGCCATCGGCCTCGGCGTGATTGTGTGGGTGTCATATGGTCGGAAGCACATCCTAGAAGAAGCCCGAACAACTCCCTTTTCGGCGTTTAAATCTCGTTTCATGAACCCCACACCAGAAGCCCGTCAGCGGTTCCTCACAGCCTTTCAATCTGCAGACATCGGAAGAAAGAACCACTTGACATTGAGCGAATTTAGAGCCGCAATCACCCAGGGGCTCGGCATGGAACTCTCACCAATGGAAGTTCGAATGTATTTCCACAAAGCAGACACCGATGGCGATGGTGTTGTTGACATCGATGAATTCCTCACGGCTATGGAACGCAGCGAAGAAGAATAGGTACAGGTCCGATCAAGCCAGAATTAAACGCAAACTCTCCAAACTTCGGAGTTCAGCGAAGTAGATTTGCTCGATGGAATCGTACATTTCCTGGTCACCTACTTCGTCCAAGAGTTTGATGATGCCTGCATAGACCTCGGCGGCTTTCGTCTCCGTTTCAAGCGAGCGTTCTAGCATGGCCTTGAATTCCGTTGAATGAACGATGGGGTGGGGGTTTCGTTCGGTGACTGGGACGCCACCCAACTTGACAATCGAGCGACGAACAACATCGGCATGTGCCAGAGACTCAGTCGCCTCTTCAGTGAACATTGGGTCGAGCTGTAGACGATGGATACCTTGGATATTGGCCGCATAATGGGCGTACATGTTCATGGCTCGAAGTTCCCATCCGAGCGCCTCATTTAGCCGTTGAATCAACACTTCATTGCTCATGCTATCACCTCCCGCCACCAAGTCCTATGATTTGAACCTCAGCCTTAGCACGTGGGGCGTCACTCGTGGCGAATCCACTCACCATCGGGAGTTACCTCCCAATACTGGAGTTCTTCTGAAACATCAACGTACCAGCCGGTCTCGCCTTGGTTCGTCGAAGGTGTTGCTTGCATGACGCCAACTCGGCCCGCTTCTTCGGCCAAAGACTTCATTGATTCAAGGGTCAAACCATGCCGTTCATGGAGAGGCGTGTTGTCCTCAACGGCCAAGCCGCCGCTCTCTTCTTCCTCGTCATCATCCTCGTATTCATCATCATCAAAGGCGTCTTCGACCCATTCCTCTTCTGGGGCTTCAGCTGCCCGGCGAGTCAAGGTGACAAGAACGGCCAACAAAAGGATGAGGAGGATCGCAGCCATTGTCATGGCGGTGTTGGTCGAACCCACCGCCCCTCCAAGAAGGACCTCTTCAACATCGTAGAAATTTTGCGCCAAGAGACCGCTCCAACGTACCGTGCAGGAACGATCCGTCCCCCCGTTCTGAATGTCAACTTCCCACGTCCCATTGGTGACAAAACTCGTTGGACCGGAGGTGCATGAAACGCTGGCGTTCTCCTTCGGAATGCTCAATGTATTACCGTACATGTCCGTGGCAAAGGCGTTCAAGAGAACCACATCACCTTCGGCGATGCCCTCACTGCTCAAACTGGCTTGAATGCGTACTGGCTCCCCGGCTTCAATGGTAAGGGGGATGGTGTGCGTGGCCCCTTCATCCTCCATAACAAGGGAATACACTCCAACCTGCTTTCCTGTGAATTGCCAGTATCCTAAACCGGTTGGTGAGGCTTCTAATTCACCATACGAGGCGTTCAAACTTGAGGTGACCGATACAGATTCAGCGATGTTCCCGTGAACATCAACCACCTGGATAAAGAGATCGTGAGGAAGACCTGCTTGAACCACCAAACCCTCATCTGCGTCCGTGATGAGACCGTACGCGTTGCCAGCCACGACCGTCAAACGAACGGTTGCAAAGACCCCGTCGGCGTTGACTCGGATTTCATGACCACCAACGCTTGTTGCCGTCCAGCGGCCATCGTTGAGGAGCATTTCGAGTGTGATATCCTCACCATCCAGGGTCCAGTTGAGAGCGATTGGATTCAATTCATTGGCGTACGCATCAAAGAACGTTGGATTCAAATCAAGCGAACCGTCGGCAGGTACACGCTCTCCTTCACCGTCAAGGGTGATGAAGGCCAATCTTCCTGGACGTACTTCAAAGGAGCTATCGGTGGTGAACATCGTTCCCGTACCGTTGTCAAACCAACTGCCTTCAAAGCGCCATGATTGAATGCTTTCGGCTTGCAGGAGAGCATAGGATTCATCGATGGAGAGTTCGTCAGTGTCACCCATGGTGGCTTCAATGGTGCCATCAACCACCCATAGGTTTCCCTTGATGTCTTTCGCTACAAGTTCAATGACCACTTGATCGCCAGCGGATGGATTTCGAGGTTCGAGTTGGAATCCAATGTCAATCGCCCTTCCATGAACCACTTCGACGTCCAGAGAACTGCTGACGGTTCCATCGGTTCCCACGATGCTCGCAGGCCCCGTGGCGGATGGATTCCAGAACACGCGTTGTTCATCGTCCACAGAAAGCCCACCAGAGGTGGCCGTGATGGCGTGGATGGAAGGGGAGACCATACCGATGTATCCATTTGCGTCCCTCCGCTCAAACATCAACTCGTAGGATTCGCCTGCCATGTAGTCCGACGGCGCATCAACCACCATGAGCGTGGAGGCTACTGCATCCCCTGGAATGACTTGAAGCGTAGCACTGCCCGTGATGTTGCCTGAAGACACCGTGATGAGCCATCGACCGGTGTTGGTGGCCAAGTATTCACCTTGAGCATTGAAGGATCCGTTTTCCGCAAACCATGACAATGAACCAACTTTTGAGAGGGGCATATCATACCCGTTTGCATCCACCAGGTAGGGTCGTATCGTTTGCAGCGAGCCTGCCCTAACCATCAAAGGTTCATCGAACACAAAGGCATGGGGAGCTCCGGCGGTCACGTCAATGGTCGCCCGGGCCTCGAGTTGATTGTAGCGGACTCGAGCCTGAACTTCACCGAGTTCTTCTGCGGTCCACGACGGTTGGCCATGACCTGCATAAGCGCCGTCGATGTCCCAAACCATGGTCGCAGGCCCAGCCATGCGGTTACCCCGTCCGTCAAGCACATCTGCGGTGAGAGAGGTCGACTCAAGAACGCCCACAGACAGCCTGGTGATCTCAATGGAAGTTGGTACACCGGGTTCAACCGAGATGTTGTATTTCGCCAGTAAACCGTTGTGTTCGGCAACGACCTCAACCAAACCGGCGGACCAAGGATAGAACAAGCCATCTTCCGTGATGGTTCCGTTGTTAACGGACCAAGCGATATCGCCGGTCAAGATGTTGTTTACCGGATCGTAAATGATGGCTTCGAACAAGACCACTTCATCTGCAGAAATGGACGTCGGTGGGTCATCGATGACCACCCGGTCGGGAGTGCCTGAACGCAGGACAGTGCTGTCATGGTCCAAAAGGGAAGGCACAGTTGCCGACCATGAACCCAACAAGAACAGGCCAACAAGGACGATGCAGGCCTTCGGGAATGTCACTGCATCACACCCTCATTCATTGTACTCTTGCCATTCTTCTTCGCCTTCCAAACGGTACCACCAGGTTCCGTCTTCGTCTTCCCACCATTCCGTTCCGTCTTCGTCCACGTTGGTTTCAATCGCTTCTTCTTCAGGTTCTTCCTCGGGAGCCTCATCGGCAGGAGGGCCGGTTGGACCAGGCGCAGGACCACTTGGTCCAGGCGCAGGACCACTTGGTCCAGGTGCAGGACCGCTTGGACCCGGAGCGCGTCCGGTGGGCCCGGGGGCGGGACCGGTTGGACCAGATGGTCGATCGTCGTCATCATCATCGTCGTACTCGTCATCATCCCAGTCTTCGTCGCGACCACCGCGCATGAACATCACACCAAGACCCAGAAGAACCGCGGCAACGATGCCGAGCAGACCCGCACCGACATAATACAACGTACCACCGGCTTCAAAGAAGCCAGCGAGCGTACCAACCACGGTGATCTCTTCATTGACACGAACTGCACCAACACCGACGGTGATGGTTTGAGGTCCGTCGTCGAGGGTGGTGATGGTCCAAAGGTCAGAGGAGGTCATCATGGTCGTGGCACGTCCTGTTGCATCAACCTGAATGCTTCCGGGCACTGGAATCTCGTTGTCAAAGGCGTCAAAGGCACGAATGCTGACCTCAAGACTCTCGAGTTGTTCGAGCGAATCGGTCGTCAAGTTCACTTCGAGACGAGCAACGATGCTTTGAGCTGAGACCGTGATTTCAGTGGTGGAAACAGCACCTCCAACAGCATATTGCAAGGTATGAACACCTGCAACTTCAGCATCGTAAGTGTACGTTCCTTCAGAGGTTGTGATAACGCTTAGCGTTGGCACTGCCGCTCCGTTTTCAGTCCATTCAACGTCCTGTGTGAACTGGTTACCGTCTGCGTCGGTTCCTGTGACCTGGATGTCAACTCGGTCTCCAGCGGTAGGTGTGGCCAGTGAAACATCAGCATCAACCGTGACCGCCTCACCGTGGAGAACGGTGATGGTGATGCTGTCCGAGATGTTGAAACCGGTTCCGCTGATGGAATAGGCCTCAATACGCCATTCACCGACGGCCGTGGCTTCCCATCGCATGTCATCAAGCAACAACTGAGTGGTGATGTCTTGCACATCGCCGGTGTCCACGTTCACTTCGACCCATGTGAGTTCATCCGAAGCGATGCGGTTGCTATCGGCGTCGTAGAGGTCAGAAAGGAAATCGACGGCGAAATCCGATGTCAATTCAAAGACGGCCCCTGTGGTTCGGTCTGGGTCGTTGGCTGTACCTTGGATGCTCACCGTGTGGAGGAATCCGTGGTCCACGGTCATGTTGATGCTGACAAGATGGACGGTCGTACTGCCATCGTAGGTTGCTGTGAGCGTGTAAGGATCATCGCTGGCAAAGTACGGCGTAAAGGTCGTTGAATCTCCATTGAGCACCTCAAGGAAACTCGAGGAATCGCCCATGGTTGGGTGGTCGAGGGTCCAATTCACGACGATGGCCCACTGGTTTCCTTTGGCGTCGATGGCAAAGACATCAGCTTCCAAGGTCTCGTCGGCTGTGAGGTCAAAGTGTGCCCAGGTCGAGATCACATCATCAACCTCAAGACGCAAGGCCTGAATTTCTCCCTTGACCACATCGATGGTGATCTGTGTCAGAGTGGTCTCGTAGCGTGCTTCAAGAATCTTTGAACCCGTCTTTACCGGGTCCCAAATGGCAGGTGCGCCAGGCGTTAACTGCCCGTCAGAAGTTTTCGTCCAGTTGTCTGCGGGCAACACCACAGAGAGGCGGTTTCCACGAACGTCAACCCGTGTGGTGTTGATGTACACGCGGTCGTCGGCTGTGATGGACGTTGAAGAGGCGTTCAATTCGAGGTAATCAATGGCTCCGTGTCCGACCGTGATTTGCAACTCATCGGATGCACCGGATACCGAAGTCAAATTCAACCACCAAACACCAACATGGTCAGGGAAGTACTCTTGGTTTACTTCAGAATAATTTCCGTTCGTCGTGGTCCAGGTCAAATTGCCGGCATTGGCTATGTCAAGATCGTTGCCGAATTGGTCATAGAGGTCGATCGTAATGTCGCACCAAACACCCGCAGGAACGGTTCCTTCACAGCCACTTAGCTCAAAGTATGCAGGGGAACCGGGCAAAACAGTGACCGCCACATCAACAAATTCACCGGATGGGACATTGTGAGCGACGCGCACCGTGTGGGAACCCGCAGCATAGGGCTGGAAGGTTGAGCCAAGCATGCTTCCGTTGGTCGGTGTGAAGAGAATGGGTTCACTTGCCACCATGTTTCCATGTTGATCAACCATATGGGCGGTGATTTCCAAGGTTTCATCAGCCGTGATGGTCGCCGTTAGTGGTGTTACAACAAGTTCCGTTGGCGCTCCGGCTGTGACCGTAATGTTTTGATGACCGCACACCAAACCGAAACACGAGGTGATGGTCACGTTGCCAGATGCGCTTGGAGTGAACAAACCGTTGCTTCCAATGCTTCCTGAGGAGGTCGCCCAGGTCACCGGTGGCGCTTGCACCATCGATTGGTGGTCATAAGCCACGGAATTGAAGTTGACAGCCGTGTCAGCGTCCGTGGTCAGTGTACCGCCCGGACTGATCGACACACTGGTGATGTTCGTGGTGTTGAACAACACCTGCGGACGGTTCGTAGTGGCGGTTCCAGAATAGAACGACGCATGAGCGTATCCAGTGTTTGGAGTGGCGATGATGGTCCATGCTTGTTGGTTGGAGATGGTCATGCCAAGCGTACTGACGTCGAACCAGATCCAACCCTGCGTGTCAACGTTGACCACGGTGGTTGAAACGGCATCGCCGTAATCCACGCCTGATTGCATACCAGGAGCTCCCCATGTTCCACCAGCGGTCGTTCCGTTCCACGTTGCCGAGGCTTGGCCCCAGTTGGCGTTCATGATTGGATGGACGGTAAAGGACACCGAGGTGGCGCCCTGAACCGATTCCCAAGAGTCAACGTAGAGACCCAAGGACGCGGAGTGAACGTTTTGGTACATCGGGAAAGGAATTTGACCAGCGTTCAAAGCGATGTTGATGCGACACTCATCGGCCCAAAGCGTTCCGCAGTAGGTACCTGTGCTGATGGTTGGTTCACCGGCGAAATTGGTGTTTGCGTATTCACTGTACAGTGCCGTGTCCTGAACGTTGGTGTGGCCAAAGGCCGCTACTTCGTTGCCAGTTTGGAATTCATAGGTGAAGGTGTAGTCGTTGTTGTATTGCTGGTTGGGTTCACCAATAGCGAAACTCCAGCGGGACGACGAGGGACCTGGAATGGATTGATTCACGCCTTGGACCCACCATGAGAAGAGTTGACCTTCAGAGAGGTTCCTGGCAAATCGGAACGTGGTGTTGGTGATTTCAGAGTCTTCCCACGAACGGAACTTGTAGACGCCCGTTTCGTTGGCGATGGTCACGATGTAGCCTGTCGCACCACTAACGGGCGTCCAGGTGAGGGCAGGTTGCGTCGAAGCCGTCAGCAAACCGTTGGTCTCAGCGTAAAGCACCTCACCATCGGCTGGGCTGTTGAGGGTAGGTTGTCCAGGCGGAACGACACCGTTCACGTTGTCAACGTAGTCCAAAACAAGGTGCGGTCGGTAAGCGGGGTTCGAATATTCCGAAGAATAGAAACTGTGGGATGAACCCGTGGAACCCACCATGGCCAACATGAAGGTCATCGTGGTGTTACCGTTGGCGATGTTGGATTGAGCGAGGCTGGTCAAATCCCATTCCATCCAACCGAATGGATTGGTCAGGGTAAGGGTTGACCGAGTGATTTCGGACGTGGAACACGAAGGTGCCGTAGCCCAGACCACACTGGATTCGGTGAAGCCGCTGCAAGCATAAGCAGCAATCGTGGTTGAGGACGTCCCCGAGACACCAGGCTGATACAACCGGAGCATCATCTGGGTTGGCGTCATCGCCGTCGGCCATGGAATGTTGGTCAAATCAAATTCCATAAGAACACGGCTTTGGCCGGTCCCAAGGCTGTTCACTCCAAGCACCATCGTGTTTGAGTTTCCGCGGTTGACGGTGGCGTTGGAATCGATTTCAACATCAAGAACGGTCGGAAGCAAACCAGTGGTTTCGAAAATTGAGCCGCGAGAGAGATTCAGCGTGTTGTTGCCGTTTCCGTCATCGCTACCTTGGTCGTTGGGAACGCGGTAGCTGTTGGCAGAGGACCACTCGCCGATTCGGTCGCCCTGGTCCGCACGAACACGCCAGTGCATCCAAAAGTCACCCTTGTCCAAGGCCGATTTTGTGTACGTGTTGGTGGACATGTCAATGGTGTCGTTGCCGTGCAGGCCGGCATTGATTTCATCCGATGTCCAGCAAACTGTGCTGTCGGCGAGGAACCACGGATCAACGCTGCCGCAAGCCACGATTCGAGTATGGTTGCTGAAGCTGAGGTTCCAGGTGAAGTCGGAGCTGTTCATGCCGCTTGGCCGAGGCTGTGAGAGGTTCCAAAGGGTTGCACCGTCAAGGGGTGCCAGACTGGTTGGCTGACTCGGAGTCCATGCCGTGGTGGTTCGGTAGGTCAGGTTGAGACGGGGACGGATATCGACGGTGCTTGATTCACTTGAAGCAAATTGAACGCGACCTTCAACGCCGTTGGTCCACTCCACGGGGAAGAGGACAACATCAAGCTCAGCAGCGTTCCTCGCCAGAGCGTGCTGGATGAGTCCAGTCACATTGAACGCAACTGTACCGGTGCTGTTGACCCATTGGGCAGGGTTGAACGGCACGTCAAAGTCGTCGCCAGAAAAACCACCGCTTGCAGCCCATGTTGAGTTGTTGCCGGCTGGGTAGGCGAACACTGAGGATTCACTCCACGCTGAGGTGGTTTCCCCAACGGCAATGAGGGTGGATTGATAGACGTTCACGGCGTTGAATTCCAGACTTGCATCGATGACTTCGTAGGTGCCGGGGAGCGGAAGCGCGCTGAAGTCCATGCTCATCAACGACATGGACCGCAAATTCGAGTTGCTGGTGGAGACTTGGCTTCGACCCACAAAGAGACTGGAAGACGAACCACGATTGGTGTAGATATTCCCGGTGTCAAGGTAGGTGTCGTCCATCACGGCGGGATAGCCGAGCGACGGCACGATGGCGCCTTCTTGGATTGAGAGGTTCGCATGGGTGCTGTTGATTTCTTCACCGATGTCATTGGGGAGGTAGAACACCGTGGAGGCGCTTCGTGGCCCGAGCATACCGTTGTTCATCGGTTGAACCATCCAACGAATCTCTTGGGCGAAATCCAATTCCTGTGAGGGGGTGAAGGTGCGATTGGTGACGTCAAAGTCAGCGGTTGCCACACGGGAATCATAGGTGTACAATCCTGCCATGTCATCGCTGGCGTCGGCCTGCATGAACACACGCCATCCGGTGACCGCAGTGGTGCCGCTGTAGGTCCAACTGAAGGTCGGCAAGCGGTCAGCCATGAGGGCGTGAGAGGAACTGTCCCACACGATGGCGGCGTTAACAGGTCCTGTATTCACACCGCTCACGGTTGGGGTTGCGACGGTTCCGTCTTCCCAAATCAGCGTCAGGTAGGGGCGCTCATTGGCGCTTCCTTCGGTGGAGGTGAAGGAGATTTCATCGGTGGTCTGGCTCGAGGTGTAGACCATCAACGACACATGGTTCTGACCCGCNGCAAGGGCGGCTTGAACGGCCTCGGTGACGTCAAAGTCCATCCAGTCATCGGCGACACTGTCCACCAAATCTACGTAGCCACCGACGTCGGTTCCGATACCACGTCCACCGGGCTGATTCCAAGCGTTGGTGCCNTCGTACGTCGTNCCGTTGGCCGATGTGGTCCAAGGTTGGAGAACAGGCCGAATNGCGACAGGTTCGTCTTCAATTGAACCGTACTCCGAAAACAAACTGAGTTCGGCACCGGTGACACGAGCTCCGGAGGGTTGCGGGACTTCGCTTAGCGGTATGCGGAGCAAGGCCGCTGCTTGGTATCCAGAAGACAATTCACCAACGCTGAGCGAGGTTGAATTTTCGTACGTGCTATCGGANCCTGAACCGTTCTCGATAACGTNCGTATCGACCATGTGAGGNGTATTGAGGTGAGGGAGGGCCCCGTGGTGGCGCAACTCAACCGAAGCCTTCGTCGAGTTGAAGACAACGGTGTTCAAATCGGGAAGNTGGAAATGATAGGCTGATGACCAGTTACCAATCTGATTGGTTGCCGAAACTGCACGAACGCGCCAGTACCATGTTTTCCCCTCGTCCAAATCAGACTGGAGCGTAAATGAAGTGTTTGTGACATCAAAGCCAGCATCGTTCCACGAGGTGTACGTTAGGCTGCTGACCGAGGTGAAGTCGCTTTGTGTATCGAGTTGAACGATGTAGCCNGTNAGCGCCATGGTTCCCGCAAAAGTCCATTCAAGCTCGGGCTGAGCGATGGGCGTCAGGTCCACGCCGGTGCCGATGGACCATGAACCGTTCAGCGGCAGGGCCGGTGAAGGGTCGGACGGTAGAGCGTCAGATCCTGGAACATAGACAAACGNGAGTTCAGGACGGNTGGCCATGGAATCTTCCGCCGTGCTGAAGTANGCCGTTCGAGCACCGCCTGAGCCAGCCCCGAGCATCCCGACAATGAAGTCAACACGTCGNTCTTCGCGCATGGCGTTTTGAACAGCNAGGGTGACGTTCCACTCGACNTCATCGCCTTCGGAATACGAAGANCCNACGCCNACGCTTGCCANCAGTGAGCCGCGNTCAGANCCCTTNGCNCCTGCNGTCGCCCATGAATTGGAACCNTCGTAACTCGACCAGGTCGCATCCTCNGCACTCCAATNNTTCTGATTGCTTTCCCAAACGCCGATGGTTGGGGAACCGAAAGTCGTGGAGGTCAAAGACATCGAAAGATGNGCCGACTCAACNGCATANCCGTTNGGCAGGAGGNTTGAGACCAAATTGCAACCCANAAGACCCGTAATTTCCCCNCCGAAGGGGTTGTAATCGATGGTCATCTCTGATTCNTCATCGTAATTGGCACTCGTNGCTGAACTGTCNATGTAGGTGTCCATGCATTCAGGGTATTGGTTGTCTTGTGAACCGTTTCCGTGCTTCAGCCTGAACTCNTAGCGGTCGCCACCCAACCAAATGCTTTCGAGNGAGGAGACCAAGAAACTGGAACTGGTCCACGCCCCGTAATGCCCGTCCCCGTCAACCGTGGCCATACGCCAGAAGTACATGTTTCCAACTTCCAAAGTGCGGTCACCGTTCAAGGCCAAGGTCCCATCGGAGGGGCTGAAGTCGTTGTCAACACGGGTGTCAACACGTAGTTCCCGGAGGCGGAAGTCTTCGTCGGTGGCCAACTCAAAGAGGATGTCATCACCGGTAGAGGGTTGGGTCCAATTCAACGTTGGTTGCGTGTTTCCGGACAGGTTGTCGCCGCTTTGATTCCAAACGGCCAAACCATCGGCTGGAGCGGTCAAACTTACGGCNGATGGAGGGGAACCGCTACCCCATTCATANGTGATGGAAAAGGANGGAGCGTTGCTTGGAACGGNGGCTTCNGATGAATGGAACAAAACACCTTCNTTGTTGGTGTAAGATTCGTATTTCCCNCGAACAGCGACCATCAAATCGAGCGGGCTCTCATCGCCNCCGTCNAGGTAATTTTGAACGGCATGGTCAAGGTCAAAGGTGAAACTGTTGCTCGTTTGNTTTCCGTCGGCGAGAGCCATGGTGGCTGTTCCGTTTGACCGACCCCCGTCGGACCATTGAACGCCGTTGGCCGCCATGCGGTTCCAAGTGATTTCATCCTCAACCCACAATCCAGATTCTTCCATTCCGTGGACCGAAACGACGGGATCGCCGGAGTAGGATTGGCGGGTCAGTTTCAATTCTGCGTCGACGACGGTGAGGTTGTCATGAAGACCGAGTTGATTCAGCGAAGTGCGAAGATGGATCAATCGCTCTTTGTTCGAAGTCATGCTTGACCAAATGAATTCCTCATCACCGTGAGTATAGGTTTTACGCGTTTCGTTCACCGTGGCGTCTTGGATGAAATCCTGTTCAAGGCCGGTATCGGTGGGTGAGAAGGTCATGGTGGCGGTGCCGTCGCCGTTGTCGACAACGTTCAGCGTGGGCAAGAGGAAACTGGTGCTGTCCCATGGACCCCACTGGCCGTTAGCATCAACCGAGCGAACTCGCATGTGCATGGTGGTGCCGTTGGTCAACGCAAGGGACGAAGGGAGGTTGTAGGCGCCGGAGGTGCCGGATGAAGAGAAGGTTGACCAAAGGGTCGAAAAGTGCCATTCTTCATCGGTTTGAGAGCGCCATTCGGCGTCGTTGCTCAGTTGGATTTCAACGTCAGTACCGTTGTTTTGGGTGTAGGAAAGGGTGGGCGTTGTGACCGGCTGAAGCAGGAAAGACGCCTCCATCCAAGGTGCACCATCGTCGATAGGNAGGTCGGTGGANACCGTCGAACCGGCNGTAGCCGCTGTGTTGCTNGTGGTGTCCAAGGTCAGTTCAGGTCGGTCAGCTGCCGTCACTGATTCCGACATGGCACAATCATAGCCTGCGCCAAANGANGCAACAACGACGGAGAGGTAAGGTGCATTGGACCGAGCGGCATGTTGAGCAATCGANGTGACGTTCAGGGTAAGCGTCCCGTTCCCGGTCAGCACAACGGGCGGCTCCCATTCACCGCGGTCGTTTGTGTCCTCAGCCCCTGCCTCGGTCCACAGTTGGTTTGCCGCATAAGCAACCCAGGACNCCTGGGAACCGTTCCACATCCGGTTCATGGAAGCGACGTAAGCNGTCAATTCAGTAGGCCCCAAGACATCCGTGGTGCATTCCAAATCAATGCTGGCTTCGTGCACGGTATCGCTTGAAGTGTAATTCATTGGGAACCGGAGCAACAATCGAGATTCNTGCCCGGGTCCGTCGGACAANTCACCGGTGGTGGAACTGTTGTACGTGCTGGTTGGAGAAGAAGCCGTGATGTAGGTGTCAGCGTGGATGGNGTGGTAGGAAACGGCACGCTGCACAGTAGTTTCTTCTTCAAGTTCGGACCAACCTTCCATCGTTTGAGGGAGCGATAAGTCAGCGAAGATGAACATCAATACAAGCAAAAGCGCTGTGGCTCGGGGACGAAGGATTCGTACGCTACGCATGGGACTCATCCCTTACACCACTCCCCATTATAGGGACTTTTCCCTTTCATGGCTTGAGCCACTTGGTTTGAACGTCGAAAACTCGACCCGCTTTTTCGTCCAAGAACCATGCGAATGTTGATGGAGGCTCGCCAACGAGGAGAGGACGCATGAGTGAACTTTGGGTTGAGAAACACCGCCCTCAATCGGTGGCCCAAATCAAAGGTCAAGCCGCGGTTGTTCAACGGCTGGGAACCTATGCAGGAAGCAAGAATTTCCCTCACCTCCTCTTTGCCGGCCCACCAGGGACGGGCAAGACGACGGCAGCCATGGCGTTGACCAAGGACATCTTCGGAGAGGACTATCGCCAAAATCTTCTGGAGATGAACGCATCNGATGAGCGAAAACTGGAGAGCATCCGAACCAAAGTGAAGCAGTTTGCCCGAACACAACCTTACGGTGGAGCAGCGTTCAAAATCATCTTTCTGGATGAAGCCGATGCGTTAACCAACGATGCACAAGGAGCACTGCGACGCATTATGGAACAGTACGCCGAGACCTGCCGCTTCATTCTTTCTTGCAATTATTCATCAAAGATCATCGAACCNATCCAGTCGCGGTGTGCTGTGTTCCGATTCAGGCCGCTTTCGGATGCCGATGTGTCCTCGCAAGTAGCCCATGTGGCCCAGTTGGAGGACCTCACGCTCGGCGAAGGTGCGGTTGAAGCTTTGACCCGCATTTCACAAGGTGATCTACGAAAGGCCTTGACGGCCCTTCAAGTTGCGGCGGCATTGAGCAGCACCGTGAGCCGAGAGTTGGTTTACGAAACTTCAGCCACCGCCCCGCCTGAAGCCCTGCACCAATACCTCATGGCGTGCAGGGACGACGGTTTTCATGTGGCCCGACGACGGCTCAGAGAACTGCTCGACCAGTTCGGATTGGCTGGAACCGATTTTGTCAATCAATTGCACCGGGAATTGTACAGCGCTGACTTCCTCGAGGAGCGCTCTAAACTTGCGTTGACTGAGTGGATGGCCGAAATCGATTACCGCTTGGTTGAAGGCGGCGGCGAACAGATCCAACTCGATGCGTTGACCGCCCAAATCGTCCAGCACCTCCGAGACTGAATCACTTTCAGTTTACCTCAAGGGGCCCCCAAAAGTGAACAGTAGGTTGGCGCAAAGCGGAGGGCATGAACTCCGTCCTCTGCCACCTTGAAGAAGTCCTTTGCTGGACCGTGCTCGCCCCACTCGTTCGCGCCCGGCGGCGAAGGAACGAGCGAAAGATCACCCAAGAACTCCATGACCGACAGCGAATTGACAGGGTCCTGAATGACATCGTGCGCCAACACGCCGATTTACTCTGTTGAGGCAACGGGCGGATTNACCGAGAAGGTCCAGGTGTAGGTTCGCTCATTTTCCCAAGGGTCCCCTTGTTCGAGGATTTCGACCACGATGGTGTGAGTTCCCACNGCGAGGCTCTCGCCGAGGTANAGAGCAAAGGGCATGTCCAAGTCAGCGTGTGGCAGCAACATTGGAGCAGATTTGTTTGCGGCCGTTCGCCACGTGCCGACATCGGTGCCGTGCTCATCCCAGAAGGAAGCATTGGATTCAATCACCGTCTCGGTGTTTTGGAACTGNTGAATCACCGTAACGTTCGCACCCGTATCGTCAACGTTGTCTGCCAATCCGAAGAGCACCCATGCGCCTCCAACNATGTACTCACCGTCTTCGAGGGTCCATTCATTTTCCCCACCATTGACCTTNTCGGCAAAGGTGTAGTTGCCATTGTGTTCAATCACGACCGCCCATTCATCGGCCAGTTGGGGGGCAACAATGTCTCCAAAGGGTGGATTGACAACCAAGAAGGAGAGCGAAAGAAAAGTGAACGTGTAAAGGAAAAACGCACGGAACCATGTTCCCTTCGTGTAGTGTTCCTTGAACCGCTCGGGCATGACCATACGATGCAATTGTGGAATCAAAATCAACATCGTGAGTGGAAGAATGTAGAGCACATCGGTTTTGTCAAGCGTCGTGGATGGCATCAGGATGTACCGCATCATCATNGTGACGATCACAGCGTAAGTGATGACCAACCACATCGAGGCGGTGTCGGCGCGTTCTTTGCCATGGTGCTTNGCGGGGTCAAACGGTTCAATGCCAAGATCCGCTCCAGAACGGCGTTTCTTNTTCTCTGCATTCTTCGCCCCGTCACGTTTCATGCGGTCNGCTTGCGCCGCCGCNATGGCCGTTTTGAGGTCCACCATAGCCCGACGGGAGCCGAGCAGGTGTTAGAATACATCGGTTGAAATTTGTCTCTANANGGAGAGTNCATCGATGNCAATCCTTCCGATTTCTTCAAAGAGGGCATGGCTCACCGANGGGTTAGGCCGGGGTGGCGTAGTTGGTAGCGCGTCGGACTCATAGGGCAGCCTCCAAGGCGATCGTATGACGTGCAAGCCCCTTGTGGTGTCTGAGACATCCGAAGGTCGCGGGTTCGAGCCCCGCTCCCGGCACCATCTCTTTCGTGGGGGATTAGGCGCTTGGTTTAATTGACCATGCCCTTAGCGCCCCTTCAATGGCACAACGACTTCTTCAAATGGGCGACCTTCAACGCCACTATGACACACCTGCTGGCGTTGTCAAAGCACTTGATGGCGTGAGTTTTGAGATTCATGAAGGGGAACGAGTGATCCTCCTTGGCCCATCCGGTTCAGGAAAGACCACGCTCCTGAATTGCCTTTCTGCCCTTGACAGCCCAACAGGTGGCAACTATACCTTCCTTGGCGAAGCGGTCCCTCGAAACCACTCTGAAAAGATGACCTCGTTTCGAAGAGAGAACATCGGATACGTCTTCCAATTCTTCAACCTCTTACAAGATTTGACGGTCCTCGAAAACATCCTCCTCATCCAAGAGCTCGCTGGGAAGAAAGACCCCGTACGAGCCAAAGAACTGCTGAAGATGGTCGGCCTGGAAGATGAAATCGACCGATTCCCCGGTGAAATCAGCGGTGGACAACAACAGCGTGTGGCCATTGCTCGAAGCATTGCTAAGAGGCCTACACTTCTCTTGGGTGATGAGTTGACTGGGAACCTTGACACGGAAACGTCAAACAAAGTCATGGAAGCCTTGGTCAGCGCTTGCAAGCAAGAAAACATCACCGCAGTGTTCGTCACTCACGATGAAGGCTTGGTGCAATACGCCACGCGAGTGATTCGAATTGACAGCGGAAAAATAGTCTCCGACGAGCACACATCCACCGACGAAGAAGCGTGAGGTGAACGCATGTCAAATCTACTGAATAAACGTCTCGCACGAAGCCTGTGGCGAACGAAGTTACGACTTTTGGCCGTCGTGTTGATGGTCTTTGTCGGTGTCTTTGCCGGCATTACCTTTGGAGGGTATGCGTACAACCTCGGCGGCATGTACGACACCCTGCAAGCCGACGATGAAAATGGGGCCAACCTTGCTGACCTATGGATTGACAACCGCAGTGCTCTTTGGACGCCTGAAGATGTCAACTCATTCTGTACGGCTTTGGAAACGGCATGGGATTCTTCCTCCGTTTCTCCATCGCTCGACTCGTGTGAGGGTCGAACCGTAACACAAGGAGCGATGTTCCACACCAACGATACTGGCCAGCACATCATCAATTCACTCTGGCACGGCATCCCCGACGGTGCCAATGCAGACCGCGTTTGGATGCCTGAAGGCCATTCTGAAGGCCGAACCGCTGTGGCTGCCGATGAGATTGTCATCGATGCTCACGTCACGGAGGCCCTTGAACTCGGTCTCGGCGACACGGTAACTATCGGGGCAGGAAACGCAACGGCTGAATTCACGGTGGTCGGCACGGGGTATCACCCACTTCAAGTCATCTTTGCGCCAGAGGGTGAATTGTTCCCCTCCGAGCCGGGTCAATACGTCGCAGGTTACCTTTCCGATGCTGGAATGGCTCGGCTGACTGGGGAAGTCCTGGGCACCAGCAACACGATTCTCCTGGATGTTGAAGGCACACCATCCTATGACCTACCCGATACCAGCGAAGATGAGGGTGATGAGATTGCAAGCGTGAAGGAACTCGTCGATGCGGCCCTTACCGAAGCAGCCTTGGACGCCCGTGTTCGGGACCGAGGGCAAAACGAGCCCGTCGAAGTCATGCGACAGGATTTGGAAGGAACCAAGCGAACGACCGTTCCCTTCACCGTCATGATCGCTTCAATCGCCGCCATCACCATTGTCCTCAGTCTTCAACGCCTGGTTCAAAGTCAAGCCAAAGAGATTGCTGTGCTACGAACATTGGGTGTCAAGCGCTCATCCCTCATGACGGGCTACCTCATCGCTCCGTTAGCGATTGGTGGAATCGGTTGTGCTCTTGGTGCGTTGGCAGGACCAAGCGGTATGAATGGAATGTTGGACTTCTACCAAGAGTTGGTTGGTGTACCGATCGTTGAACGCACCGTTCCATCATCCGTGGTCGCATCCGTCATTGGTTCAACCATGATCGTCGTGTTCTTTTCGGGCGCCTTCCCTGCATGGAAGGCCAGTCGCCTCGATCCATTAGCCATTTTAAGCGGTCAAAACGAGATGCGCGTGGGTTCAAACCTGCTTCGAAAACTCACTTCATGGATGCCAACAACGCTGGGCCTCTCCATTCGTTCAAGCGTTCGAAAACCCGTTCGCCTTACAATGACCTTTGTCGCCGTGGGCATCTCCCTCATGCTGTTTGGCTCGATTCAGATGATGTCAGCCGGCTTGCAAGACACCATGGTCGGCGGCCTCGAAAATGACCAGACCTGGGATGCGCAAGTCTACATCATGCCAGATGGGGAACAACCGGTGGTGGATTGGGCGGACAACAACGCGGCCAAGTATGAAATGCTCATTGAAATGCCACTTGGCTCTGTTGAAGATTCCGAGGGCATTGAACGAACCTTCACGCTAGTTGGCCTTGATTCATTTGACACTGGTATGCGCGCTGTATCTCTTCTGGAAGGCAATACGCCTGCCGGGGACATGTCGGTTCCGCAAGTCATGATGGACGAAGGGAGCATAACGTTCCTCGGTTGGAACATTGGTGAGAAGCAAACAGTCAGTCTCAACGGCGTTGATACCGAAGTCGAGATCGTGGCCACATCGGCGGCAGAATTGGCGAGAACGATGTATTTCTTGCGTGAGGATTTGAGCGGGATTTTAGGCGTCAATGCAACTTCGGTCTACCTGGAACTTCCAGAGGGAGTTGAGGTCGACTCCGCCTTAGGAGAAGCATCAATGGGTATTGTTAAGCGACAGACACTCCTCAATGGCATCAACAGTTTGCTCGACCAACAGACCCAGATTTTCCAGACCATGATGTACCTTGGATTGTTGTTTACGGTGGTTGTCATGTTCAACACGATGATCATGAACGTTGCCGAACGTGATTTCGAACTGGCTACATTACGTGTTCTCGGTGCTTCAACGCGCAACCTCGGAACAATGCTGCTGTTTGAGAGTCTGCTCATCGGCATCATTGGTGGCATCGTGGGTGTATTGTTTGCCTACGGAGGCGCGGTTGGACTCGCAGCATCGTTCTCATCCTGGCAGTTCTTCGTACCGGTGACCATTGTTCCAAGTGTAGCGTGGCAATTGATGTTGGGCGTCATCATCATTGCCGTTGCCATGACGCCCTTCGGCGTTTGGCGTCTTCGCAGAATGGATTTGGTTGAGAAGGTCAAGGACCTGTCTCAATGAAGCGATTCATTCATGGAGCGAGTCCGTCTGTTTGGCTTCATGGTGGCGTTGCCAGACCCCGGNGTTCGCATCAAAGCCACCGTCTCCACCCACAACGAGACGGCGGAACACACAGGATTGGTCCTACCACCCGCCTCGAAAGGGCACATCTCGATCAAGTTGGACAATGGATACAATGTCTCATATCCAGCTGAAGACCTTCTGGAATGGGAGCCTTTGCCCGCCGATGACCAACCAGAGCCCTCCGAACTCAATGCTCCAGAAGCGGACACCGCCCTTCCAAGGATTCGACTGATTCACACGGGAGGAACCATCGCCTCCAAGGTGGACTATGCAACGGGCGCTGTTGAAGCAAAATTTGAACCGGAAGAAATGCTCGATGCGATTCCCGAATTGGCGAACATCGCTCGGCTTGATGCGGTCAAAATTGGAAACATGTTTAGCGACGACATTCGACCTCAGCACTGGAACATCATTTCCGATGCTTGTGCTCAAGCCTTTGAGGATGGATGCAGGGGCGTGGTCGTCGCCCACGGCACCGATACGCTTCACATCACCTCATCAGCACTCAGCTTTGCTTTTGCCGGCCGTGGCACGCGTCCAGCCGGACCCATCGTGATGGTGGGCTCTCAGCGTTCCAGCGACCGAGGTTCCTCTGACGCCACCGAGAACCTCCTTGCAGCCGTTCATTGGGCGGCTCATGGGCCACTTCCCAACGGAGATNCCGGCGACGCCGTGGTCGTGGTGATGCATCACACCCAGAGCGACGGGGTCATGGCGGTTCATTCTGGGCTTGCTGTCAGAAAGATGCACTCCTCTCGCCGAGACGCATTTCATTCAGTCAACGGCCAACCTTTAGCCACACTTTCAATGGCCTCAAAAGGATTCACCATCACCACGGCACCGTGGTACGATGAAGCCCAAAAAGAAGCCTCAAAACGACCGGTCGCAACACGTCCAACGACCTACGAAGCCGGTCAACGAATTGCTCAATTCATCGCCGGCCCTTGGCTCCATGCAGAACAAGTTGAAGCCGTGGTCAGTACCGGTGTCCAAGGCGTTGTGTTTCACGGCACCGGACTCGGCCATCTCCCCATCGACGACCCTCAAAATGACGCCCCTGAAAACGCCCTCTTGTGGCGCATCCTCACGCGCTGCGTCAACCGTGAACTCCCGGTGGTCATTGTCAACCAGTGCATCCACGGACCCGTGGATATGAACGTATATTCCAAAGGCCGAAAGCAGCAAGCGATGGGGCTGCTCGGGCACGGTGTGAGTTCAACACCGGAAGCCATGACGGCAAAATTGCACTGGGTCCTTTCACAGAACATGAACATCAAAGAGGCNCTCTCGTCCAACCTCTGTGGAGAACACCGAGAAACGCTGAGAGAATAGGCGTTTGAATCAAGAACTGAAAGGGAGTGCAAGAACCGTGGACACCAAACCCAACCATGCGCTAGAAGAACTGCGCTCCAAGCGGGAAATCGCCCGCCTTGGCGGCGGTTTAAAGCGCCAGGAAGCCATTCGGACGAGTGGCAGAGGAACGGCAAGGGACCGCATTGGTCTGCTTGTTGACGAAGGTTCGTTTTTGGAAGTTGATGCCTTTGTCACTCACCGAACCGACGACCACAACATGTTCCTCCACCAAACACTGGGCGACGGTGTCGTTGCNGGCCAAGGAACGATTGAAGGACGTCGAGTGTACTGTTTTGCTCAAGACTTCAGCGTTCATGGTGGAAGCATGGGCGAAATGCACGCTTTGAAAATCGCCAAGATCNTTGAGATGGCCGAGCGAGCAAAGGCGCCCCTCATCGCCATGTGGGATGGAGGCGGACAGCGCGCCCACGACGGTGTTAATGCGCTTGCAGGTACCGGCGAAATGCTGGACCGACTCGTGCAATGCAGCGGCCGAATACCGATGATCAGCCTCGTATTGGGACCCGTCGTTGGCGTATCGGCTTTGGCGGCATCCCTCTCTGATTTCACCATCCTTGGCGAAGAACACGGACAGTTGTTTCTTTCTTCACCCTTGGAAACACCTGAAGTCATCAACGGCGAAGTGGATGCAGCTGGCCTTGGCGGTGCAAATCTTCACGCCTCCCGCTCCGGTATCGCATCGTTGATCGCCGACGACGAAGAAGACGCCTGTGAATTGGCGGCGACCCTGCTTTCCTACTTGCCCGACCACAACATGGCCGACCCACCCATCGTGGCTACCGGCGACCCCATCACTCGCCTGAACGAGACGCTNCAGGAGATGGTCCCCGACAACCCCAACAAACCCTATGACATGGTTAAGGTGGTCGAGGAAGTCGTTGACGACGGCCTTTTCATGGAATTGTTTCCCTCCTATGCTGACAACATCATCATCGGTTTCGCCCGGATGAACGGCTCTACCGTGGGCGTGGTCGGCAACCAACCAAAGGTTTTGGCGGGCTGTTTGGACATCGATGCCTCCATCAAAGCAGCCCGTTTCATCAGAACATGCGATGCGTTCAACATCCCACTTTTGACTTTTGAAGACGTTCCCGGCTTCCTTCCCGGAGTGGTCCAAGAGTGGGGCGGCATCATTCGACACGGTGCGAAGCTTCTGTTTGCCTACGCCGAAGCCACCGTCCCCAAACTCACCTTGGTCACACGAAAGGCCTACGGCGGCGCATACTTGGCCATGTCATGCAAGCACCTGCAAAGCGATTACAACGTTGCTTGGCCAACCGCTGAACTGGCCGTCATGGGGGCCGAAGGTGCCGTCAACATCATCCACCGACGAGAGATAGGAGCGGTTCCTGACGAGGAAAAGGAGGACGTTCGCCAACGATTGGTCGGGGAGTACAAAGCCAAATTCGGAGACCCATATGTCGCCGCTCGAAACGGCTGGTTGGACGATGTGATTGAACCACAAGAAAGTCGCCTACGGCTTTGTCGCGCCCTCAACATCTTGAAGTCAAAACGGGAATGGTCTCCGCCAAAAAAGCACGGGAACATCCCTCTTTGATCATTTCAAACGCTTGGCACGAGCGAGCAAGCCCGAGCCATGGGCTGAATCTTGGACGGTTGATTCGACATCTGCCTCGACGTCCAACGAAGCCTCCGCATCATCATCTCTTCCTCGGGACCGCATCAGTACAAAGGCAATGCCTGCAAGGAGAACAAGGACAAATCCACCTGCAGCCACCATGATTGGAATGGCGCCCTCGGTGCTGTCTTCATCTGATTCACTTTGCTGGTCGTTTGAATCATTCTCGGACAGAGGGTCAAACATCTTGGTCGCGACAATGCTTCGCTCCAATTCGTCATCGTAGACTTCCAATTCAATGTAGACCGAAGTCAAAGAACCAGAGGGTAATGGCAGCAACGTCACGCACTGGTAGACGCCGCCACTGCTGCTCAGGCACGAATGACTCACGTCAACCGCGGCTCCATTGACCGAAACGTTGGCCTCCGTGTTGACCGTTCCATCAACGTCCGTCACCGACCAGTACATGTTCGCCGTAGAACCGCTCATCCCTTGAACCGAATCAATGGCCAAAAAGGGAAGGTCGCCAACAGCAGCAATGGTGAGTGAGAGGTTCTCACTGTGGGTGATTGAGCCATCCGAAACGTTGAGCCACACTCCTTCGTAGATTCCAAACACATCGCTGGCAGGTACAAGTTCAAATGAATTGTTGAACAAAGAAACAGAAAGGACGTCCAAATTACCCTCGAGTGTCCATGTCAAGGGATCGCCGTCCACATCGTAAGCCAGAGGAGAGAGCGCAAGGGTGAATGGCGTATCCTCAATCATGGAGAGGTTCCCCCAGGCCGAAGTGTTGACGATGACTGGGTCGTTGATTGGATTCACCACAACCGCCATTTCCACCATCACGGACGGATTTTCTCCGTCGCTCACAAGAATCTGCAGCACCGTTGCGCCATGAGCATTCAGGAGTGGAGTCAACGTGATGCGTTCGCCTTCAATGGAGTAGAGAACAGGTCCTTGTTCTCCATTTTTCTCACCAGCAATGTTCAGGTCAAGTGGTACACCCTCGGGGTCCGAAACCACATCACTGAGGTCAAAGACAACGCTTGCTCCATCTTCGTCCATCTCTTGAATGGGAACGGTTCCCGACTTGACTGGAGGGTCATTGACCGGCGTCATGACGACGGAAAGTTGGGTAGTAGCCTCATCCACGGTGACACCATCGCTTCGAAGGGTCACCTCCAACACGCATTCACCCAGCCATTCTTCATCCAAGGCATGGCTCACGGTCATATCGAGCCCGTCTTGACCAATTTCAACCGAAAAATGGAACGCGTCATCCCCGACGAGCGTCGCCTCAATGATGCGTACAGGCTGACCGTCAGGATCGATGGCCATGCTGCTGGCATTCAAGGACCGTGAACTGTGCTGAGGCACGTACACCACCGGTTGAGGAGAAAGAACCTCAATCGGTGTGTTTTCTCGGAAGACGGAAGCCGTGTACATCGACGGGGCACCTTCAACTTGGAGCCGCAGCCATGCCTTTTGAAGGCCTGGCGCTACGGGCGCCATCGGATAGTGGCAGGAAACCGTTCCATTGGACGCGATGTAAGCTTGTGTTTCCCATGGCCCGTTGGTCCATCCGCAGGTGAGGTTCACGTCCCATCCCGCCGGCAATTCGGTGAAAGGAGTGCCATCCCGGAGGGTCCAGTTGAGGCTGATAACAAAAGTGTGCGTAGCGTTCAGCGTCTCTGATGCGTTGTGGCTGATGGCCTCGGACGTCCAAGGGAGGAAGGTTGCAGGGCCAAGTTGCTCGTCAACATAAGCGTTGGAATCGCTGACCGTTTGAGGCGCTTCAGCACGATTGAAAGCCTCTCTGAACCGAGCATGGTCGCCATGCAAGACGGTATCGAGGTAGGCGATAACGTGTTCTGAAGCCAAATCGATTTGAGCGGTTTGGCTCATGGTCGCATCTCCATCGCTCTCAAAGAAGGTTTGCGAATCTTGGAATTGGTAATGGTTCGCGCCCAACAAGTGCATCCACTGCCAAGCGATACCTCCGTGCCCTTCCACGCGTTCCATCGTTTCCTGGGAAGGAGCCACTTCATCCACCGTGCCAGTGATGAAAAGGCCGGCATTGGGTTCTGGGAACTCAGGTGTTGCCACGTCGTTCCAGTCAAAATCCTCGTCCAGATCTTCGAGGTCAAGGCCCAATCCGAAGAGGCCACGAGGCGGTTGTTCCGTGGAGGAAAGGCTTGTCTGATTCCAATAAGGGAACGCCAGGTAGGCAGCGGCCGCCCCCTTGCCATGACCGGAAACGCCCCAATGATTCACATCGATGTTTTCAACGGTGCCCAACACGTGGACGTTGGTTTGGTTTTGCTGAACCATGGCCTCGTGGATGTCAGTCAATCGTTCCAATGTGGATTCAACCTCCGTTTCATCCGAGAGCGGTTGGGTCACGATCACGATGAAACCGCGCTTGGCGAGTTCTTCGGTAAACAAGGTGTAGCTGTCAATGGATTCTCCAGAATCCCCAATGAAGACGAGCCATGAAAACGGGCCATTGCCAGCCATGTCCTTGTCTTCACCATCAAACATGGCAGGATACACCATTCGGACTTGGGGTGAAAAAGGACCACCGAGATTGAACTCGGTCCAGCCAACTGGGAAATCCACGCCTGAATGAGATTCCTCAAAAGAGGCATCTTCCTCAAGCAAGCCCATGACCGAGGGTGCGCTCAAGGAAAGAACGGTAAGGCACACGAGAAAGGCGTGGAGGTGGCGCATGGTCATTCCCTTGATTGGCTCTCGTGCTCAAGAATCAAAGAGTCTTTCCTTTCATGCATAGGAAGAAAGAACACATTCGGCCTCGAGGAGACGCGTCAACAACAAGCCAAGTGAGGGCAGTTCCTCAGCGCGTTCTGGAGCCCACAATTGCCGCCAGCAAGCGAGGTGTTGGGCAACCAAGAGCCATCGTCCATCAAGGACCCCTTCAACGATTGAACTTGCCCGCTCATCAACCGTGCCCTGCATGGGCTGATACGTGGATTTGAGGAAAAGGATACCATTTGAAGACGCCCCCTCGTTGTCGAAATCAATGATGACATCGGGTTCATCTTCAGTCAACAAGTCAGCCCAAGGGCCTTCATCCAGATCCCTCCGACTCGGAAGGACATGAACGCCCCCTCCCCTTTTTGTCCATGCTGCTGCCGTGGACCGAGCAGCACCTCCGCCGCCAATCAATCCGAGAACGTGGTCCTCGGGCGTGATGCCATGATGGAACATCACCTCAACAACCCCGTTTCCATCCAAACCTGCGCACCACCAACCACGGCCATCCCAGCGCAAAGCATTCACGCACTTGTTGGCCATCGAGTCGTCCACCGCCACGACGGCTCCGGAATCCAGTTGGTGCTTGAGCGGTGCCGTCAAATTCAGCCAAATTTCTTCGGCGAACATCCGAGTTGGCAAATCATTGGCCGCCACATCGGACTCAAAGAGAGCGACTTGCGGGGAGGTGAGTGTTGGATGGACTTCTTCAACCAAGGAAGCAGCATCCACCGCTTTCTTGAGGAGAGCTCGGGTTCGAAATTTACCAAAAATCGAATCGGTGAAAACCCAAGGAATGGGTTCGGGGACGGCGCCAGCGTACCCCCAAGCGAGCGCATCTTGAATGGAATTGACGTCAACGAGTTCCATCGTCAAGTGTTTGTCGTCCTTCATCAACGCAAGATGTCGAGCAACCAAGGCCGTGAGGAGCGGCGAAAGACTGTGGTCAACAGGTTGGCCGGCAATTCCGTATCGAATTGCTGCCATGACCCAACCACAGGCTCACAACACAAAAAGGCGACGAATGCTG
This sequence comes from Methanobacteriota archaeon, assembly GCA_002704515.1. Classification (GTDB taxonomy): domain Archaea; phylum Thermoplasmatota; class Poseidoniia; order Poseidoniales; family Poseidoniaceae; genus Poseidonia. Next base: position 28 of record PAGK01000024.1, on the reverse strand, counting down.
TGTTAACCTTCAAGAGGGAGTGTGTTCT
>PAGK01000023.1 GCA_002704515.1 Methanobacteriota archaeon | reverse complement strand
TGCTCCGCAAGTGTTGGCCCGACACGGCGCCATGCTCGGGTCGACCGGGTCCGGAAAAACGGTGATGGCCAAGGCCTTGATCGAAGAAGCGGCCCTCGCTGGCATTCCTTCCCTCATCATTGACCCACAAGGAGATTTGGTGAGGTTGGCCCTTGGCATTGACCTTGATGAACTTGAAGAAAAAGACGGCCTTGTTGCCAGAGCGAAGCAGTTGATGGACCGGTGTGAGGTGCGAATTTGGACGCCCCTTCGAAGCAAGGGTTTGCCGCTCTGCATTGACCCGTTTCGCGCCCCGCCGGCCGACCTNGACCCTGAAGAAGCCATCACNGCGTGGGACATGGTCGCCGCNGGATTTGCCAACNTGGCCGGGTTNGANGTTGAGAAAACACAGGGCAAGACCGTCAAGCCGTTCCTCTATGAAATCCTCGTTGAAGGNACNCGTTGNGGNCTTGATGTTGGCGATTTNCAAGCCCTNGCCCGAGTGGTTCGGGAACNGCANCAGGANTTCATTCGCCAGCTCTACCCCGAGTGCTTTTCAGAGGACGAGGAAGACCGTGTGGACCCGCCCACNTGGAACGAAGTGATGATTGAACATCGCTTGACNGACTTTGAGGAACGCTTGCCAAAAACCACGCGCAACGACCTCGCCCGTCGCCTCGCAGCCTTTTCCTCGGGCGTGAATCAACTGCTGTTTTCCAATGGCGTTCCCATCGACATCGATGCGTTCGTCGAGCCTGCNGTCCCTGGGAAAATTCCCCTGAACATCGTCTATCTGAACACCATTCAGGATGAAAATCAGAAGCAGTACTTCGTTCAAGAGCTTTCCAGAGAACTCTACGATTGGATGCTCACGCAACAACCAGCNGATGGGGAACTGAAATTGCTGTTCTTCATGGATGAAGTGGCGCCTTACCTCCCACCTCATCCGCGCAATCCCCCTGCCAAAGACCTCATCAAACTCATCTTCAAGCAGGCACGAAAATACGGTGTAGCCTGCGTTTTAGCGACACAAAACGTGAGCGACGTGGATTACAAAATCCTCGCGCAGGCCAACACGACGTTCATCGGANGGTTCACCCAACCGCAAGACGTTGAGAAAGTCCGGCACTTGCTCAAGGAAAGTGGCGGCGACCAAGACCTCGTTGCTCAACTCCCGACCCTCGGGCCCGGGCAGTTCCAAATGGTCGCACCGGATGTTGACCCCAACCCCGTTCCCATTCAATGCCGCTGGCTCTACACCGACCACGGTGCGCCGCTCAATGAGGACCAGGTGGAAGAGATCATCACGCCTGAAATCCGGGCTTGGGCCCGAACCCGTTCAGCGCAAGGTGGACGTTCCCGTGGAGCGGGGGCAGCTCACGCCGCGAGCCGCGGCTCATCGTGGTCCGGAGGCGATTCNTGGGGCGANGGTGCCGCTCAAAGCATCGTGGAGGCGGCCCGCATCAAATCGGCCGGAGGCATGGCCGCAGCAGCGCATGGCATTGTCGACGATTCAGCGTTTGAAGTGAAACTCATNGGTGGNNTNGCGGTCCTGCGAGACGGTCGAGACCCGCTCTACACCATGCAAGCGGCCGTGAACGTGGCCACTGTAGCCCTGCTCACCTGGGTGATGGCGGCGCTCATGCTCGCTTGGCGGGACGCTGATTTGTCCGGCTGGTGGTTATTGGTCAGCGCCACGACGTGCCTCGCTGCCGTNGGTGTGCTCGTGTTGGAATGGGTGCTTGGACACGATGCGGAANTGCTTCAGAAATTGAGTCAATTCGCTCATACGTTCCAAATGCTCCAGGTCGTTTGGCTGTGGGTGCTGCTCGGCTGGACGGTGTGGGGCACGCTTGATTTGCGAGGGGCTGAACCCTTCCTCGAAGTCGTCGTTGTGTGGGTCACGCTGTTTTCGGGAATTGAGTACCTCACGCGATTCCAACTTGGCCGCATNCGCTGGAATGGTGGGTCCGCCCTCGACAAAATCGTTGGCGTCAGTGCCTTGCTCACGAAAGCCGAGCTCACCGAAATGAAGGGGACATCAAGGGAACTGCTCAGCGCGGTTCGGTGGATGGTCCACGGAGCAACCCTCGTTTGGTTGTGCTGTTTGCTGGCTTTCCAAAGCGGCGTGCTGCCCGATGATTCCTCTCTGGCGACATGGGGTCGCCCAACGCTATGGCTCGCATCGGTCTACGGACTGATGTTCTGCAGCGAAGCCTGGCTTCGCCTGCGAGGACGATGGCCGAGTGAACACAACACCTCAAGTGCCTGAGGTTTGGTGGACTNAATATGGCCAATCGAATCGAGGAGCCCTCGTTTGACGTCATCAAATCCTATGACGATTTTGAGGTTCGGCGCTACGTCGATACCGTACAAGCCCGTGTTCAAACGTCCAGCCGGGGCGGTGGAGCCGCTTCCGGAGGATTTCGACGTGTGGCCGGATACATCTTCGGAGGAAACGCTCAGCAGACCTCCATCGCCATGACCGCCCCCGTGAGCATGTGGGAAGAGGATGGGTCAAGTTGGTTGGCCTTCACGATGCCTTCGGCGTATTCCCTGGAGTCATTGCCGCCGCCCAACGACGAGGGGGTTCGCCTTGTACCTCATGCGGGGTCGACGGTGGCCGTGATGCGTTTCTCGGGGCGAAACACGCCTGGAAAAGGAGACCGCGTGGAACAAAAACTCCGAGCAGCGATGGAACGTGAAGGATACCAACCGGTCGGCCCGGGTGTGCTGGCGCTGTACGATAATCCGTGGACCACCTTGCCCTTCCTCCGTCGAAACGAGTTGCACATCGAAATTGTGACGTCGTAAGGTCGGCGTCGTCAAAAGCCATAGATAGACGAGGAGCGAGGGGCTCCCATGGAAGACCGATTGGTGGAAGAATTGGTCGTCGGTGTAGGTGAAGTCGTTGGTGACGCCGTGGAGAACGTGATCGGGGAACGCACCTGGGTGTATTCCCTGTGGCGTTTTTCCCTCTACGCCGTTCCGTTTGCTTTTGCTATCTACCTTCTGAACGGTGTTTACGGCTGGATTTGAGGGGTGATGGCCATGGACGACCACCCTTTCATTCCCTTGGAGTGGACCGAACGGTCGGCTGAGGACATGATGGCCCTAGCAGAAGCGAACTATACTCAACTCGCCCAACGGCGTACGACGCGGCATTTCTCAACGCGAGACGTGCCTCGCAGATTGGTGGAACTCGCCATTCTTTCGGGCTCAACCGCGCCCAACGGCGCCCATCTTCAGCCGTGGACGTGGATAGCGATTCGCAACGATGAACTGCAGCAGAAAATTCGTGAAGCGGCGGAAGAAGAAGAGCGGAAGACCTACTCGGAGCGCATGCCAGAAGCCTGGTCGGAAGTGCTCGCGCCCCTCGGCACGGACGCCATCAAGGCCCATTTGACCGACGCCCCGTGGATTGTCGTGTTGTTCAAACAAAAGAAGCGTCAGCGACCCAGCGGAGAATGGGGGCCGACCTACTACACCACCGAATCGTGCGGTATCGCCGCAGGGATCTTCATTCAGGCCGTTCACAACATGGGCCTCGTGACCCTGACGCACACCCCTTCACCGATGGGGTTCCTACGAGAAATTCTGGGCCGGCCAAAGCACGAAGAAGCCATGCTCGTGATGCCTGTGGGCTACCCAGCAGACGATGCTGAAGTTCCCGACATTCACCGGAAAACGCTAGACGAAGTCGCCGTGTTCCACGACGAGCAGGCTTGAGGAAAGGTCGCGGTGTTGATATACGCGAGGACAGAGCGAAGGTCGGCGCAGGAGTCGCCCAGCTTGGTCAAAGGCGCTGGGATGAGGTCCCAGTCCGTAACGGTTCGCAGGTTCGAATCCTGCCTCCTGCACTCTCAACACTAAACAGCAGAGCAAGGCAGGATGAGAACCGAGTGCAATCTCGGATTGTGCGTTGGTGAGAATCCTGCCTCCTGCATTCAACATGTTTCAGGTGTTCTCTATATCCGAATATATCATGAATAAGTGTCCCGCGAGGTTTCAAAAGGGGACGGAAAACGACATGCAACGAATAGGTGAACGAATGGCCCCCGGGGAGAAAGGATTGCTCATTGCGGTTGAGGGTATGGATGGAAGTGGAAAATCCACACAGGCCATGCTGTTGTTCAACTGGATTCGTGCCCTTGGCCTGCCGGTTCATCACACAGAATGGAACTCAAGCCCTGTTGTTGCCCATGCTACAAAACTCGGAAAGGACACCAAACGCCTCAAACCCCAGACCTTTCATTTGATTCACGCCGCCGATTTTGCCGACCGATGGAGCAAGCAGATTGAACCGATGCTCGAAGTTGGTGGAATCGTGATTTGCGACCGATACAAATTCACAGCCATGGCTCGAGACGGTGCTCGAGGGGTTGACCGAGCAACCATCGAAGCGAATTACTCCTTCGCTAGTGAACCCGACATCACCCTGTATTTCGATATCCCGCCCGAGGTTGGGTACGACCGAATCGTTTCTGGTCGGCCAACACTCAAGTTTTACGAGGCCGGGCTCGACATGGGGTGGACGTTGGACCCGTTCGAGTCGTACAAAATACTGCAGGGAAAAATCAAGAAAATCTACGACGGTTTGGTTGCCGAGCAACGTATTCTTCGCGTTGATGCCATGGGTTCAGTGGCCGAGGTGCAGACACGGGTTCGTGAATTGATCGCAGAGTGCATCGACCTCGAAAACATCAACCCTATCGATGAAAACGATCGGAGAGCAGAAATGATTCGTCTGTCTTCCTTTGATTGGAGTGCTCTTGAGGGGGAGGAGGGAGAGATATGACGTCCGAAGGCAGATTGATTGTCATCGAAGGGCCTGACCACGTCGGCCGCTCCCTCCATGCCCGATTGTTAAGTGAGCGACTCAAGGCTCACGGTGTGGCCGTTACCATCGTTGGTCTTGCTCGTTCTGAATTGTTAGGCGAACTCATCAAAACGGCCACTTCTGAACTCCACCAGTTGAATTGGAGAACCCGGGCGTTGCTGTACGCAACCGATCTCCACGACCAGTACATCCACGACATCCACCCGCTCCTTGCCGCAGGTTTCGTTGTCATCGCCGACCGATACACCATGACTCCACTGATTCGCGAGGTCATTCGGGGCGGCAATGCTGAATGGATTCAAGGCCTCTACAACAGCATGCCCAAGCCAGATATGACGGTGGTTCTCCAGGCTGGCGGTCGCCGCCTCCTCAATCGCATGATGCACAACAACTCATTGACCCGACTGAATCACTACGAAGCTGGGACGGATATGGCACTCTCTCCTTCGATCACCCGTTCTTTTTTGGAATATCAGAAGTTGTTGAAGAAAGCCTTCATACAGCACGCGGAAAATGAAGGGCATCCCATTGTTCACACACGTGAGGCTGTCCCAGAGGTGCACAAAGCTGTTTGGAACCATGTCAAACCGTGCGTCGCCGACTTGCTTCAAGGCATCAAGAAGCCATAGAGCGCAGTTTTGAAAGCGGCACCTTCAGTCGTGGAATCTTCGTTGTAATCCTGTGACGAGTGCTTTTTGGAGGCATTAAATTCTCAGCTAACGCTGCTGATATCACGTCCTGTTTCGATATTGAGTGGGGGTCGTGAGGGGGCCATGCCTCCACGCTGACATCCGCATCTTCAAGGTAATTGACCACGATGGCTGGGACCGAGAGAAGGCCCAGACGGAGCCCCGCTGTGTACCGGTGATGGCCGTCAAGGATTGTCATCGTGTTGCCGTCGACAAGGAGGGGTTTGTGGAAGAAGTTGTTAGCGTGGAGTTTTTGATGCATTTCCGCGACGCGATGAGGGCGGGTGCATTCGTGCGGCCGGAGATGGGCGATATCGACCAATTCCCAGACCATGTTGAAATGACCTTGAAGGCCGGTCATATGCTTTGGGTTGGTTTGGGTTGTTCCGTCACGGAGGGTCGGCTCATTGAATCTGTTTTTGGACCGCTCGTTTGCTCTGCTGAGTTGAGATGGTGCAAAAATTCGTGGACCAGTTGAACCGCTTGGTCTGCTCCATTGAGCACCTCCGGCCCTCGTTCTGCGGAACGGACACGGTGGAGGACAGCATCGAGATCGTCCGGTGAGGTCCTTCGAGGATGAATGACCTCAACGTTGGGGAACGTTTTCATGGCCAAGATGCCGTTGATTTCTTGCTCGACCTGCCCTGGCTCAGGGAGGCAGAGCGATGGAATACCGATGCAGCCAACCTCTCCAAGCAGTTGGGTCCCCGCCGTCTGAATCACCCAATTAGCCGTGAGGAGGTCGTGAATGAAGCCGTCGTTCGAGATGGGTCGGGGTTCGACATTGTCGGGGATGTTCTCCGGATGGTGGCCATAGAGTTTCAGCACCAAACCGTGCTGTTTTGCGTGGAGGGCCAAGGCCGGGAGATGGTGGAGAACGCTGGTGCGAAGATACGCAACGACGTGGGCGCCTTCTGGTATCCACGCATCGGGCGTAAAGGCGGGGCGTAACATAGGGCCAAGCAAATGCGCGTTGGTTTTGTTGGGCTCAAGATTGAAACCTTTCGAAACCAAACTCAAATCCGGATTGGGTGCGAAAAGACGGTTTAAGATTCGAATGGGCAGTAACTTCAATCGTTGGCGACGGTTGAGAAGATGGTCCAGTTTTGCATCAACGGAAAAACGCTGTGAATTGAACGAGATGAGTGGGACTTTGAGGCGGCGGGCAACTCGCGCAAATGTTGGCTCAAAGTCGGAGATGAGTACATCTGGATTCCAAGCCTTAAGCTGGTTCACCGCCCTTTTCTGTTGTCGTCGAAATTTCATGGCAAACCCCATGGCGGCAAATCCGGTTCCTACGTAGGAAATTCTTTTTCGAATCACCACGAAACGAGGGGTTTCGAGACGGTGAACCTGAGCAGCCCCGAAGGTTTGTTGAAGGAGTTCAAGGGCGTCGCCGCAGGTAAAAAAAATGACTTCATGGCCGAGTTCAATCAGGCCTTGAGCTAAGGTCAACGCCCGTGTTGTATGTCCCCTGCCCTCCCCCGCCAGAGCGTAAGCGATTCTCAAGGGAGGACCCCCTGAAAAAGAAGAGTGGGGGGGTTGTTCAAGAGCGTCATGTCCCGGTCTTCATAGCGAACCGAGGCGCGCTGCCGCAACCATTCGATCGTTGAAGAATGTGGCGAATAATGAAGGGTGCTCATCGTGCCATCCATGGCTTCTGCCGTGGCGGTGCATGAGTCAACCCAATCGCCATCGTTCCAATATTCGATACCATCGATGAGTTTGTGCTCTGCGCGATGAATATGCCCGCACACCACGCCATCATAGCCAAGGCGCCGGGCTTCGTCAGTGACGGTTTTTGAAAACCGCCTGAAGGTTTTGCTGCTTTTTTGAAGCGCACGGCGAGCTGCGACCGCAAGCGACCAAGGTTTGAGGCCCAGACGTCGGCGAACCCAAGCCACGGGTCGATTGAATTTCATAAGTAGCTGACAGCCGAAATGACCCAAATGGCAGAGGAATTTTGTGTGTTGCATGAACAAATCAAACTCATCACCGTGAATCACCCAAAGACGTCGGCCGTCAGCCGTCATGTGAACCGCTTCGCGCTTGATGGAGATGCCGTTGATGGAAGCATTGACCCAACTGCGAAAGGAATCATCATGATTCCCCGGAATGTACACGATGTTGGTGCCTCGTTCTGCTTTTAGCATGAGGTTACGAAGGATGTTATCGCAATCTTCGTTCCATGACCACTTTCTTCCGAGGACCCACTGATCAATGATGTCGCCGACCAAATAGATGGTTTCAGCGTCATGAGTCTCCAAAAAGGCAAGCAGTTCAGCGGACTTGATGCCGTTCAATCCAAGGTGCCAATCCGAGAGAAAAAGGGTGCGATAGTGTTCGGTGGAAACGTCCAGATACTCCCCTCACGAGGAGGAGTGTTCCTCAATGACTTAGGCCGTTGGTGAAGAGATTCCTGACTGCTATAGAGGTATATTGACATTAACCAAACCGTCCAGAAACGTACCTGGCCGTCAGCTCTTCTTTTGGATCGCCGAAAATTTTCGCTGTTTTGTCAAATTCAATAAGCCGTCCGAGGTACATGAATCCAGTATAATCACTCACACGCTGTGCTTGGGACATTGAGTGCGTTACGATGACGACCGTGAAGTGCTTTTTGAGTTCAAGAATTAATTCTTCAATCTTAGCGGTCGCAATGGGGTCAAGAGCAGAACACGGTTCATCCATCAGAATTACTTCGGGCTCAACTGCGATGGTTCGTGCAATGCACAAACGTTGCTGTTGGCCACCGGACAGGCTGGTGCCTAACTCGTGAAGTCGATCGTTCACTTCTTCCCAAATGGCAGCACGCTTGAGGGATTGTTCAACGATTCGGTCCAATTCTCGGCGACTTGGCGTATAGTGAAGACGAACGCCATAGCCTACGTTGTCATAGATTGACTTCGGGAACGGGTTGGGCTTTTGGAACACCATGCCGACTCGGCGACGAATGGTGACCAGATCGGCACCTCGGCCCATGATTTCTTCACCGTCGAGTTCAATCGACCCGTCGATTTTGCAAATCGGGATGAGGTCGTTCATTCGATTGAGGCAACGAAGTAATGTGGATTTCCCGCAACCGGATGGTCCAATCAGTGCCGTTACCGCATTTCGCTGGAACGGAATGGAGACGTTGTAAATGGCCTGAGCGCTCCCATAGTGGAGGTCGAGGTCTCTGATCCACATGTGAGCGTCGCCATCGATATCAAGCTGAGCGGTTGAATCGGGAATTGCATCCTTGCTTTCATCTTCGGAATCCTCTTCAGCATCGTCTTCTGCGTCGGCCTCGATGTTGGCGGAGGTTTCTCCGTCTTCACCTTCAATGGCCTCGTCCAATTCGTCTGGGTTTTGGTCGCCAGCATCATGTTCCTTCAATTCATCAAACATCGATTTGATGAGAAGTGATTCCTCCGTTGACTTTTCGGCGTCGGCCCCCGAGAGTGAAGTAAGAACACTTATCGCTTCAGCATGAGAAAGGCTTTCGGTGTTTTCAAACGCCTTTTCCAAGGCTGCCATTCGTTGTTCCTCGGCATTGTCTTTCTCGCCGTCGACAAGGGTCAAGCGCTCAGCCATTTCTTTCAATTGATCCATTGAAACTGTGTTGTTTTCCGTTTTTTTCGTCATGTCTTAGAATACCTCCTAAAGTGGGCTCGAAGAAGAATGGCGGCTGAATTCACAACCACCAATGTGCCAAGTAGGACCAGAGAGGCCCCTGCAGCGGCCACCTTGAAACCGATGGCTGGCATATCTGTCCATCGATACACCTGAACTGGAAGGACCGTGTAGAATCCTCGGTCGTTTGAGTCCGGACCGACGTATTCGGACGGATCCGATGAGAACGGTCCCCGATCGGCCCAGAGTGGGATGTTTTGGAGATGGGGTTCAATGCCGGGGAACCAGGCAAACAGCCCGTCTAGGGAAGGCGTTACTTGGTAAGAGACATAGAAGAACGCATCGGGCTCGGTGAACACCGATGCAACAGCACCAACCAAAATCAACGGTGCTGCCTCGCCCATGATTCTCGACATTGCAAGAATCGTTCCTGTCATCATGCCGGGCATGGCGTGAGGAAGAACGTGGTCCTTGGTCACTTGCCACTTGGTACAGCCCAAACCAAACGCACCGTTTCGAAGTGAAGGTGGGACGGCACGTAGCGCTTCTTGTGACGAGATGACAATGGTGGGCATGGCCATGGTAGCCATCGTCATACCGGCGGTCATCACGGTTCCACCTAGCCCTAAACCAATGCCCCGGTCGGTCAAAAACATGGCCAACCCAAACAATCCAAACACGATGGCTGGCACGCCCGCAAGGTTGGTGATGAGCGCTTGAATGGTACGGCGAAGACGGTTGTTTGGCGCATATTCCTCAAGCCAGATGGCAGCACCAATGGACAGCGGAATGGCGAAGAGCATGGTGTAGCCAACGACATAGACGCTGCCCCAAAATGCAGCCCTCAAACCCGCTTTGTACGGTTCTGAAGAGGTAAAGTCCGACCAAACGAACGGAATGTGAATGGCTAGAGGTATCGTGAAGAAGCCGATGACAAGGGCTACCAAAGAGGCCGTAATCCATCCTTGTCGGCCTTTCACAACGAGTTTTAGTCGGTCGAACTGAATGTTGTCCGTTCGAGTCAATTGCAGCCCTGCCAAAACGAGACGTTTGATGCCCGACATGATGAGCAAGAGCATGATGGCGCCAACGAGCCACCCCTCAATGAACACCCATTGAAGGGCGACGAAGATCACAAGGCCAGTGAACAAAAGGAGACCGAGATCAACCACGCCATCGGCCCGCGGTACGCCTGTTTCGGGACGAATGCCAAAGATTTCAGAAATGGAAACCAAAAGAGCAATGCCTGACATGATGGTCACGGCCCCGCCGATGGTGAACGTAAATGGAATAAGGAGCGTTTGTTGGTTTTCGGCAAACGTGCTCAAGAACATGGAGGCAAACACCATGAAGAAGGCAAGGCGAAGGCCGATGCCCACGAGTCGCCCAATGAGCTCTGCGGCGAAGGAACACCAGGACCATTTCGTGAGAACGTCTTTCTCTGATTCCTCACTTCCGAGCGCGATGAACGTCGAGCGAGCACGCATCAAAATCGCATTGGGTTTTCTCATCACCAACAACATACCTACCAGCCCGAGCATGCCGAGCATGGGGAGCGTTGGATCGCGCTCGGTGTACATCGCCTCACCTGATTCAGTCCGTTGAGGTGCGGCGCATTTCTCAACCCAAATGAGTTGGTCCAAATAGCGAACCTGGTCGCACCAAACCTGAGCGGAGGTGGGGGGCTGAGCGACCATTTCTTTGGCTTTTTCACAGTCAAAGGATGCAAATGCAAGGTCGTTGGATTTGTAATTCTCAGCGCATTTTGCAGCAGCGAGTTCGCTTGCATGAGTCCATAACTCCGGGACCTCAGCGAGTGATGTTGCATTTTCAAATGCTTTTTCTGCTGAATGGCCTTGTCCGTCAACCAAATTTGGAATGCCGTCTCCGTCGATGTCTCGATCTTTGACCTCATCGTGGACGCCATCGTTGTTTTCATCGTTTTGAGCAACCCAATCAGCATAACTCAGCGTTGTGGCCTCCACTGCGTACCGGCCAACACCTGGACAGTGTTCGGGATGGCCCTGTACGGGATTTTCATCGTTATCTGCATCGATGTCATCATCGCAAACATCGAGAATACCGTCATTATCCAAGTCCGCATCGTCAATAAATCGAACCTGAAACCAATCCAACGGGTTGCCAAGGGCAAAACCGCCGATTTCGCGGTACGAAGTTTCCCGAGCATCAGCAGCGGGTCCTGCTGTTTGCACATAGGTCACCGTGTAGTTCATTGTGTGGCTGATGAACAGCCAATTGGTACTGAACCCTCCAGAAGGCCGTAATTCTACATGCGGTGTGTCAAATTCACCATCAACGATCGAAACAAACGAGGAAGAGGCCCCTTCCGACGTAATGGCCACGGTGAGTTCAATCGTCTTGGTGCGCCCAGAGGTGGATGTGGATTCAATTTCGTACCCGTCCTCGTTGGAAAATTCACCGATAACGGCGGCACCAACTTGGCCGGAAGTGAGGATGTAAGCGGACGTTTCTGCCTTGGTACAGAATTCGGGTACGAATGTTTGGATGGTGGATTGGGGGTCGAGGACGGCGGCGGGCAATTGCGTGAAATCGATGGAGTCCCAAGAACGACTGGTTTTGTTGTACATGCTTGCTTCTTCGACGTCGGAGAACGTTGAAACGCCGGTGGCCGACCGATTGAGCCAGAGGTCGCCGTCGCCTCGGAAAAGCGGTTCAACCGGCGTGTAATGCACCCAAAGCTTCCCGTCTGCAAAGGCTTCTGGATAAGCTGAAATGTATTCGAGAGCCCCGGCGAGGAAAACATCGTCTTCAGCGGATTCCCAACGCAGGCCTTTCCAAACCCACCTGGAATTATCATCGCTATCAACCCAAAAATCACCCATCCCCGGCGTTGGAGCCGTGGCGCGATTGAAAATGTTGATTCGGGTAGAAGCGCCAGTATCGTAGGACAGGCCTTCTTGCTCTTCATTGGGGAGAAGGTCAAAAATATTCCATGGCTCAACAGGTTTGTAGGTTGTTGGTGCTGACCCCGCATTACAAAGAGCGCGTTCCAAGTCTTCTTCCAAGTCGAACGTTGATTCGCCTTGAAGGGAGGTAAATTGTTCACCTTCATTGTTGAATGCTTCAAAATAGGTTTCAACCCAAGAAGCTTCGATGGTTATGTTGGAGCGTTCTTGACGAAGGTCGTCAGCTGTCCATTCGGGATTGTAGGTCTCTGCTTTCCACGACAGTTGGGTTTGGGCCACGGTTTTTGTGGGGTATCGTACGCCATCTACTTCAATTTCCTCTTCGGGAACAAAAGCTTCCTCGGAGATTTGAGACAACAATGTCACCAAGGCGATTCCGCACATGACCGCAATGGATACAAACACTCCTTTCCCGATTCGCGCCGAGAGATACCGTCGACTCAGTGAGCGTTGAGGGAGGTGAATGGTTCCAAACAGGCTGGGCCTTGCGTCAATGGGGTCCTCCTTTTCAGGAAGTAGAGTTTCATCCGTGGCACTCAATCGTAAGCCTCCCGGAAGCGTGTCATGATCTTGTGGCCCACCATGTTGAGCCCGAGGGTAATAGCGAACAAGTACAACCCCACGGCGAAGAGGGAATAATATGGCGTGGTACCGATTGGAAGTTCTCCTCCGATGCGTTGCGCGATGTAAGCGGTCATGGTTTGAGCGGAACGGAACATGTTGTCTGAATACGTTGCCAGCGTACCTACGGAAAGCGTGACGGCCATGGTCTCGCCGATGGCTCGGGAGAGTGCGAGGATGATGGAGGCCAAGATTCCGGAAAGAGCCGAAGGCATCGTGACCCGGGCGGTGGTTTCGGTGGTGGTGGCGCCAAGTGCATAGGACGCTTGCCGCAGACTATCAGGGACCGCTCGAAGGGCGTCTTCTGAAAGGGAGGCGATCAGCGGTGTGATCATGACGCCAACCACAATGGCTCCGTTGAGCGGATTGAACAATTGTGGCTCCTCGGAAATCCAACCCCGTTCCAAGAAGATGGTTCCTAAATCCACCACCATCGGGGCGATGACAACGAAAGCAAAGAAACCATAGACAACAGAGGGAATACCTGCAAGCAATTCGAGAATGGGTTTGACGATGTTAGCGGTTCGTGGACTGGCGTACTCAGAGAGAAACACAGCAGTGCCAAGTCCAATGGGTATGGCGACCACCAGCGCGCCAAGAGCGACTTGCAGGGTTGTCTGAAGAAGAGAATTCACACCCATGTGTAAATCACTGGTAACGGTGACGGTTTCCCCGGCTGAACGTACGTCGGTTTTCCACCATGTTTGGGTGAAAAATTCACCCAGGGACCCGTTCACTCGGGCGACGACATCGAAATACATGAGGGCAAGGGTAATGATGACCACCAAGGTGAGAATCGCTCGTGTGTCACCATCGATGGTTGCAAATTTCGTCGTACCCGCTTGATTACGGGAATCAGACACGGTGGTGGTAAGGGCCACCAACGACAATGCCAGGGCGATGGTATGTCCTGTTTGGACGGAGTAAAACTCAACGATGATCAAAAACACGGAGAGGGCAGCCAAGCAGGCGAGGGAAAGTGGGACTTTACCATCAAGGCGCCATCCAAAGAAGACGAGAATAAGGCAAACAACGCACAGCAGGAAGAGAACGCTGGCTTGAGGTGGGGCGAGAAGGGACATGAAACCAATGGCAGTGAGGGCGAGGGCGTTCAGACGAAGCGCGGGAGTCCACCGATCGATTTGTTCAACGTGCATGTTTTGAAGCCATCGAGGACAAACGAACGTCGCTAAAACGATGAAGAGGGTCAAGAATCCAAGAAAAAGGCCGACTCGGTCAATGTTTGGGTTGTAGATATCGGGGTCGTAAGGGTTTGGTAGTCCATCGCCATCGATGTCCTCATCAAGATAATTCGCAATGTTGTCGCCGTCAATATCGTTGTCGAGAACGGTTCCGGCCCCGTCAATGGCATCGTTGGCGACACCGTCTTGATCTACATCCTCTTGGGCAGTTTCGTTCCACACCCATAGAGTGACCCACCACTCTCTGGCAAGTTCGGGATTCTGCTTGTGGAGAATCAGCGCCCCTTCGTTTTCAATAAGCAATTCAAGAGGAACCTTCGGATAAGCTTCGTCCCACATGGTTGGGTTCGCTTCAAAGTACTCGGCCAGATAGGTTCTGTCTTCGTCTAACGCAGGACCGGTTATGCTTGTCCCGTCCGATTGAGAAAACGTTGAGCCAATTCGGCCGCTATCGTCGGTGTAGACTTGCGTGTCTTCATCCCACTCAAATCGATCGATGAATGGTTCAGCGAGGACCACTTCGTGTTCCATGTCCCAGTCCACGATGCAAAACGCATCCAGCCAGAGCGGGTCTGACAATTTTCCTTCGTCGTAAACAGCGGCCTCTTTGATGCCTGCTTTCACATCTTCGTGCCAGTCCTGTGGTGGCTTGTAGGCGTCGACGCCACAACCAAACCCTCGATAGAACTTGGAGCCCGACTCAAAGAGGACAAACACGATGCCCGCCGTGATCATAATCACCGTGGCGGCCAACGCAAACAACACAACACCTGGTGCAGCTTCCTCAACACGGCCGCGCCATCGCATCGACCCGGCGGCCGATGTTTGCTTACGAGGAGTTGGGGTATTGGATTTCGTCGAGGGAGCGTTTTTTGGGTCGCTCTCAGGAACCTTATCGGTATCGACGGAGGTGGTCATCAATACACCCCCTAATTGACGTAATCGTATCGTCAAAGCAGGACAGGGGCGGCAGGTGCATGCAATCGGCCATTGTACATCCCTCGTTGGCTCGTGCGGCAACCGTGGAGTAGTTTGGGGCGTTCTTGCTTATTCCTATATAGACTATTGAGTCGCTATCCCAGGGGTGTGGGCGACCAGATTGTTCTGGCCGCCCACTGTTGGGTATTGGCGGATTTCTATTCTCAATACACGCCTTCGGCGGCAATGCGGCGGTGCATCTCTTGCCAGGTGGCATCGTCGAGTGGGACGTAGCCCACTTCAGAGATCACTGCAGTGCCATCACCGGAGTACGCCCAGTGGAGGAAGGAGGAAACAACCTCCCACTTGTCGTTGTTCACGTTCATGAACAACGGGCGTGAAAGCGGCGAATAGGAGCCGTCTCGGACCGTGTTTGCGTTCGGCGCAATGGCTTCTTCAGGAGCGTCAGCAACGCCGTGCGTCATGTTGTCGGCGATGGCGGCTGCGGTCAGCGTAGCCTGGTTCTCAGCGTAATATGCGTAGCCGAAGTAGCCAATGGCGGCTTCGTCGCCCGTGATGGTGTTGACCAGCACGTTGTCGTCTGAAGACTGTGTTCCCGTTCGGAATCCAGCCTCTGACTCGTCAAGAATGACTTCGAAGAAGTATTCGTAAGTACCTGAAGCGGCGTCGGGGTACGCAAGAACGATCTCAGTGTCGGCACATCCGGCATCAAGTTCGGACCACTTGTGGGTGGCGTCGTTGCCGTCGCCGTTAGGCGTGATGGAGGACATGTCAAGACCTGCGGTCGTCAATTCTGCGCTTGTCTCAGCGGAGAACATCCAGCGGAGTTGTCCCACGCTCAAACCACCAAGGGTGTTCACACAGGTTTCAGCTGCGCTGCCTTTCTTCATCACCACGGACAATCCGTCAACAGCAACCACAAGTTGGGTCACGCTGATGGTGGTGTCGCCAACCAAACAGTTGAGTTGGCCGTTTTCGTCAACCGATCCTTCGGTAGCCTTCCAGTCTCGGGACATGTCGCCAATGTCGACAGGGGTTCCCTTGGCGGAGTTGGCGCAAACGCGGCCAGCACCGGAGGATGATCCACCGGATTCAACCGTGATGGTGGTGTCCGGGCAAAGCGTGTTCTCTTGGAAGTCCTCTGCCCATGCTTCAGCAAGTGGGAGGACGGTCGAGGAACCTGCGATGGAGATGCTCTTCGCACCGCCGCAGAAGGCTTCGTCAAACCACTCATCGTTGCCGTCAGCGGTCATGCCAGCGAGGTAAAGCCAGCGGCTCATGAACATCTGAGCTTCCTGGTTCTCGTTGAGGCTGACGTATCCAACTTCTCCGACCTTGGCCTGGCCCGCATCGGTGAACAAACCGAAGTGCATGAACGGAAGGGTGTCTTCCAGCGTTGATGCGTCGACGAGGAGGTTCATGAAGAGCGGACGTGACAATGGGTTGTATGAGCCATCGCGAACGGTGGTAGCATCTGGAGCTACGAAGTTTCCGTCGCTGTTCTTGACCGGCAGTGCCGTCAAGGTAGCGAGGTTCTCTTGGTAGTAAGCGTAGCCGAAGTAGCCAACGGCTGCTTCATCGCCAGTGACCGTGTTCACGAGCACGTTGTCATCCGAGGACTGCTGTCCTGCACGGAAGCCTTGTTCGGCTTCGTGAAGAACGGCTTCGAAGAAGTACTCGTAAGTGCCGGACGCTGCGTCTGGGTAGGCCAGAGCGATCTCAGCGTCAGGGCAAGATGCGTCAAGTTCGGACCACTTGTGGGTGGCGTCGTTGCCGTCGCCGTTGGGAGTGATCTCGGACATATCGAGTCCTGCGGTCGTCAATTCAGCGGCCGTCTCAGCGGAGAACATCCAGCGGAGTTGGTCAGGAGTCACACCGCCCATGCCAGAGACACACGTATCTGCAGCACCGCCCTTCTTCACCACAACGGACAGGCCATCGATGGCGACTTGGAATTGTGCAGCGTCTCGGGTGGTGTCGCCGACCAAACAGTCGAGGACAAAGCCGTTGGCTTGGCGGGAGGCTTCTGTGGCCTTCCAGTCTCGGGACATGTCGCCAATGTCGACAGGGGTTCCCTTGGCGGAGTTGGCACAAACGCGGCCAGCACCGGAGGATGACCCGCCGGATTCAACGGTCACCGAGATGTCGGGGCAGGCTTCCTGGTAGGTTTCAGCCCATGCTTCAGCAAGTGGTAGAACGGTAGAGGAGCCTGCGATGCTGATGGACCCAGCTGGGCCACAAGCGACGGGAGCTTCACCAGCAAGGCGAGATTCCATCTCAGTCTGCTGCTCAGCGGTCAGTGCAACGTATCCTACGGAGTTGACGAGCAAGTCGCCGCCGTCGCCAAAGCCGAATTCAAGGAATGGAACGGTCTTGGCAAGGGATGCATCGTCATCGAGGAGGTTCATGAAGAGCGGCCGGGACAATGGGTTGTAGGTGCCGTCGGCCACGGTGGTGGCGGATGGGGTCACCATGTTTCCAGCGTCGTTCTCAACAGGAGAAGCGG
>PAGK01000022.1 GCA_002704515.1 Methanobacteriota archaeon | reverse complement strand
GCAGAAAAAATCTCAGCGTGAGGCCAAGGTCAGGTTCTTCCACATCTCTTCAGGAACTTCCATGGCCAAGCGAAGACCGCCCATGGCTCCCAATCGAACAGGGTCGTCGACCACGTGGACGTTGACATCGCCCATGTCGGAAAGACGACGCTCGATAAGTGCGCCAAGTCCCTTGATGGACGAGCCGCCTCCAGCGAGAACCATGTTCTTGCGGAATTCGTCGTGATATTCAGGGTTGGAACCAGCGATGAGTTTCTTGACGTTCTCAACAATTGGGTCGACAATGGCTTCACAAGCACGCTGCATGCAGTCGGTGATGTCGAGGGTCATGGCTTTCCCGTCAATCGAGAAGTCAACCAAAATTGGTTCATCGGGTGCATCCGTGGAAACGAAAGAATACTGTTCCTTCCAACGTCGAGCCATGTCCTTGGTGATTTGAGCACCGTTGTACTTGGATTGGATTTCCTTGATGAGGCCGTTGTCAACGTAGTCGCCAGCATAGCCAGTGTGCATCTGGTCGCCTGGTCCGGGGATGGTTCCGTAAACACGACAAAGGTCGGTAGTACCTGCACCAATGTCAATGACCAGTGTGTGGTTAATCATGTCCAGAGCGTAAGCAACGGCAAACGGTTCGGAAATAATCATAGCGGAATTCACGGAGCCGGCAGCAGCATCAAAGATGGCCGTTTTGTCAACGTGGCTGGCCTCAGCAGGTGCACCGATAACAGCAACGACACGATCGTACTCTTCTGGGTCAGACAAGCCGATGAGGTGCGTGATGAAGTGAGCGATGAATTCACGGTCTTCCGGCGTGTCCTTGATGACACCGAGTTCGAGTGGTCGGAACAGGTTGAGTGCAAGACGGTTTTTGAGAGCTTCATGTCCGAAAAGAACATCACGCTTGAGGAAGTTTCGTGCGATTGGGTCCTTTGGCGTACCAATAACGGTCAATTCTTCCACTTCGTGGCTGTCGGAGGAAACCATCACAGAGCGGAAGGTTCCCAAGTCAATTCCAATATACAATACGTCTTTTGCCATAGGCTCACCATCTTTCGGATACCGCTTCACTTTATGAAGAGTGCCCACATTTATGATAGCCTGCATTTCCATAAAGGAATTCTTAGCCTTCTATAGATGAGGGTACGTGAGCCAGATTTCACGCTAGCACCATTGCTCGCAGGCATGGCAATACCATGCAGCATGCTCAGCATACAATTCGGCCATACTTCCACAACTCGTGCATTCCTTCAGGGTGTTTTCACCACAGATTTCCATCACCATCTGAATGTGGTAAGCGTCGTCGATGTTCAATTGCTCTCGCATAGCCCAGAGCAGTTGGTCTTCACTGGGTGAGATGATTCCATCTTCAAGGACCATTTCAACGACGTTGCGATAATCTTGGAGGGTAGAGAAATCTCGATGGTCAAGCACCACACCTCCCTTTTCTGCTACAATGTCCGTGCCGCCGGGATCGTCGACAAAGATGACAAACGAAGCAGGCTTGAGGTTTTCATCGCGCAGTTCGAACGAGATTCGAACGCCATCGAGGTTGGCATAGACCAACTTGGAGGAGCGATTGATGACGTTGGCGATGGACCGGGCCGTTGTCTCAGCGTTGGGGCCTCGCTTCCATCCTGTCGGACTTCGTTCGTTATACGCATAGAATTCAGTACCACGTCCAGGGTATTCCAGACGAATTTCCTCGCCCCCATCAAAGCCATTGGAAACGATGGTTATGGCGGCGACTTCGGTTGAGAGAATGTTGTCATCGTCGTCAAAACTGATCATCAATGGTTTTCGCTCCTCAGCCGCTGCGTTGTAGTGTCCTTGCATGCCAGACATCCACTTGTCTTCGAGTCGCTTGAGGGATTGCTCTTGCTCACCCGAGAGGTTTTTGTTGATGCCCAGTACATTGGCAAGTTCTCCTGATGCCATCTCTTCCTTGAACTGTTGAATCATCTCGGCATCCCTTCGATGGGTTGGGGGCTCGGGACGTTTACGTGTGTCCTTGTAGTTTGGGTCAGCCCATTCGTGCCCGCATGAGATGCAATTCAAGTATCCTGCCATGGTTGAATCTTGAGCTTCACCACCGCAACGAGGGCAATCCCCGCCCTCGTTGAAACTTAGATTATCCTTGGCTTCCTCTCTGCCTTTTCGCAAGCCACCGAAACCCGCCATGCTGATTGGGTGAACTTGGCTTTCTATGAATGCTTTGTTAGTCATAAACGGTACGGGCTTTCAGACCGTAGCGTATGAAACCCTCTTGTGCATAGAGCCGACGAACGACCAATTCCATGGGTGCCTCCATTTCAAACAGCGCATCCTCGTCATCGACGGTCAAAAACACGCCCTTTGGTCCATCATCAAGTTGGAGGAGCACCGTACTGATGCCGCCCAAAAGAGGTGCTCGTAGAGAAAATTCAGAAGGAGCGCCCGCCGCAGAAAGGGTGGTCCATGTTTGCACTCTACCGGTTCGTTGCAAATTACGGTTGGCTGCTGTTGAACCGTCGACCATGTGGTTGAACCTCGGTGGCCAAACCAATCCTTCGTCGGCCACTTGTCCTGTAAGGGAGAGACGGGATGAACCTGCCTCTTCGTATTGGGCGCGGGAAACATAAGCGCCTTGGCTAACGTGTGTTGCCGATAATTCCTGGTCCCAAGCTTGTTGCATGGCGTGATGGAAATCGGCGTCAGCTTGTACTTCAACATCCATTGATGTCAGTTCTACATCACTTTCGTGGCGAGCCAAAACGACGGTTGCTTCGTCGCTCATCAGAACGTCCCATGCGGGACTGGTCTCCCCTTCGCTGGAATGAAGGGGCACACCTGTGGCCATGCTAAGACTCAGCCCATCCACGCCCTCTGGAACAGAAATGGATTCTACTTCTTCATTCTGGAGTCGATGAAGAAGGGCAGCTACTGCCAAGGTGGTCGCATCGCTGTCGGCTCCAAAGACTCGGACTCCGTCCAAAACAAACGGCGATTGTACGACGGTGAAATCATCATGATGGTCAATGAGGTATCCCATCCAAACCGTTGCGGACATCAACGATCCCTCCCAAAGACGTGAACGGCACAAGTCGCACCAGAGCCACCAACGTTGTGTGTAAGAGCCGTTTCAGCATCCCGAACCTGACGGGCAGATTCCACCTCGCCACGGAGTTGTTTGAACACCTCAACGACTTGTCCGGTTCCAGTCGCACCGAGTGGATGGCCTTTTGATTTCAGACCCCCACTGGCGTTGATCGTCGTATTGCCGTGGTTGAGTTGGCCCTGTTGGTCCCTTGCAAATTTACCCCCCTCTCCCCTTGCTGCAAATCCTAAATCCTCAGTCGCAAGAACTTCAGCGATGGTAAAACAATCGTGTACTTCAGCCATGTCAATGTTTTTTGGCTCTATGCCGGCCATTGAGTAAGCCTTCGATGAGGCCATTTGTGTAGCTTTCAATTGAGTGATGCTGGGTCGGTCATGGAGAGCCAGATGATCAGATGCTGCGCCAGAACCTCGAATCCATACGGGGGCGTCGGTCAATTGTTTGGCGACATGATCGGCAGCCAAGACGACACATGATGCTCCATCTGATGTAGGGCAGCAATCGTAGAGCGTGAGTGGATCGGCGACCATGAATCCGCCCGCAGCCTTTTCGAAACTGACTTCCTTTTGGATGTGAGCGAGAGGGTTCATCGAACCGTGGAGATGGTTTTTCACGCTCACATTGACCAAGTCGTCGTGGTTTGAATCGAATTCGTGAAAGTAGCGACGCGCCATCAAAGCATAGGTGCCGGGGAACGTCAAACCCGCCAGTCGTTCCCATTCAGTATCACCTGAAACGCCCAACCAATACCGTTTGCGTTCGGGTGTTAAATCGTTCATCTTTTCGATACCACCAGCCACGACCACATCCGCTTGACCACTTTTGATGGCCATCCATGCATCCCGCAGTGCAAAGCCAGAAGAGGCACAAGCATTTTCCACGCGACGAACAGCAATGCCCTCCATTCCCGAATGTTCTGTCAATAAGGCTGCGGTGTTTCCAAGTTGAGACCCGCCAAAGGCAATGCTTCCAATAAAGGCCTCATCAATGGTTGAGGGAGAAAAATCTCCATCGATGCTGGCGAAGGCCTTCGAGGCTGCTTCCGCCCACATGCCCTTGAGTCCCAAGGCATGATTTCCATACTTTGTTTGCCCAGCGCCGACAACGGCAACATCCACCATGCCATTGGGAAAATGACGCAGCATTTCATACCCCCGCTTCGAAGCCAAGCCAAGACAACGTTTCCAACCCGCATCCTCCCGTAGGGTTCTTGAACAGGTTGCACCCGCATGGACATTATGCTACGACAGTGTAGGGAACGTTCTTGCTCAATGAACAACGGACACTTCAAGGGTTCAAATTGCCCAATTTGCAACGAAGAAGGGAAATTCATCATGAGCGACCGGGAGGCAAACTCCCTCGGTCGTATCCTTGCTCTTGTTCTTCGGCACGCGCCAGAAAAGTTCAACGTGGACATGGACATCAACGGATGGGTCAACACTCGTGAACTCTCTGAAGCCATTGGAAAGCAGCGCCGCCATTACCACTGGCTGCGTGGATGGCATTTTGAGGCCATTGCGAACTCCGATGAAAAGGGACGATACCAAGTGGAAAACGGCATGATTCGAGCCACCTACGGGCACTCGATTGAATTGGATCTTGACCTTCCAACCGATGACATCCCTGAGGCTCTTTACTTCCCCTGTGAAGCAGAAAACCTCGAAACACTTCTCGAATTTGGATTGACAGCCGGCGACCGTAAGCACGTCCACCTTTCCCGCTCCATCCAAAACGCCATGGAGGCTGGTCACGTACGCATTGATCGTCCAACCATCCTCGAGATTGACACGACGAGAGCCATCGCCGATGGACACGCCATCTACCGTGCAGGTACCACCGTTTTCTTGACCGATGAAGTTCCAGGTGAATACCTGTACAAAGTTGACGAAGACGACCCACTCATCGTTGAAACCATTGAACAGTGGGAACTCGAAGAAGAAGAGTGATTACTGCTCTGCTCCGCACGCCGGACAGAAAGGAAGGTCTGGTTCAAGCATTGCTTTGCACGTCGAACAATAGCCCTGTCCAGTGAGCAGGGCTTCGACCTTTCTTGGAGCGGGTGGCTTTGAAAGTGAGGATTCAGCCTCAACCAATCGAATTGGATCAATGCCATGTCGTTGGAGTTCCTCGATTCTGTTTTTGTAAATAATCGCCTCTTGAAGGGCAGATTCAAGCTGAAGAAGCCGTTGTTGACGCTCTCTTCCATCAGCGATGGTCCGAGCCTCTTCCAGACAAACTTGGAGATGACGCATGAAGGCATCAACGGTGGGCTCTTCGCTCATGGTCCGCTCACAAAACCCGTTCCTCATGAATCCTTGCCATCGTTTCTGAACGGTAGACTCATCATTTACCTCCCCATGGAACAAGCATGCGTGAGCGGGTCGTCATCAAATGGGGTGGCGGTTTAATCACCGAAAAGGACACCATGAAAACCGTTCGAAAGGAGGTTTTGGACACCTTAGCGAACCAACTCGAAGCTTGTCTCTCCGAGGGAATTGATGTGGTGTTGGTTCACGGCGCAGGTTCTTTTGGACATCTGAAAGCAAAAGAATTCCGATTAGCAGAAGGACGACAACCCGCATCTACCGTTCCTTCCACAATGAGTCAGGACGAGGCAGTCGAGGCCGTTCGTAACGACATGCAGGAATTGAACCATTTCGTGATGGAGGCGTTGACAAAATACGATGTTTCTGCCGTTTGCCTTCCACCGCACCTTTGGGCACACAACACTGGCGCCGATTTTCAAGGAGATTTGACCCTCTTTGAGTCAGCTCCGAAAGGAATCGTCATGGTGACGCATGGAGACGTAGTGGATTGTGATCCTCCTGAAGAGTTTGGTATTCTTTCAGGCGACGACCTCGTTTACAGACTAGCAACGGAGCTCTCCGGGGTTCAACGTCTGGTGTTCGCTATGGGCGGAGTTGAGGGGGTTTTGACCGGACCACCAACAGGCGACGATGATGCAAGTAAACTCATCGAAACCCTACACAAGCATGATGCGTTCAAAGGCGAACACCTCGAACAACTGGATGTCACAGGCGGTATTGGTTTGAAGGTTGAACGAGGTTTTCAGACCGCCGCTCATGGGGTTTCTGTCCATCTCGTGAGTGGCGAGATAGACGGGCGAGTACGAGATGCATGCCTTGGAGATGATGTTCGGGGCACCACTTTGGTGCCTTGAAAGGTCAGAGAACTCTTCATGTAGCCTCCGCGACTCCATCAAGATGGTGAAAGCATGTCAGGGTATGGAATCGACGACGTCCCGCATCTGGATCTCGATCGGGCCGAACAGGCAACGCTCAACACACACGATGCAGAACAGGCATCATTGATGGCCGAAGCCGTGATTCAGGTTGCAGAGAACGACCAAGTCATTGGACCCATCTCAAAACTGAAGGCTCATCAGGGCACGGGATTTTTCCATCGGGCATTCAGTGTTCTTTTATTCAACTCAAATGGTGAAATGTTGCTTCAGCAGCGTTCCGGGGAGAAAGTCACCTTTCCAAATGTATGGGCCAATGCTTGTTGCTCCCATCCACTCCATAGCCCCGAAGAAATGGAAGAACAAAACGCCATGGGTGTAAAGCGAGCAGCCGTTAGAAAACTGGAACAAGAACTGGGCATCGATCCTGCTACGGTTTCAACCGATGACATGGTATTCATGACCAAAATGCGGTATGCTGCCCGAATGAACGAAGAGTGGATTGAACGTGAAGTTGACCATGTTATTGTGCTGTGTGCAGATGTGGAAATCAATCCAAATCCAAACGAAGTGGCGAACGTGATGTGGGTGGACTATGAAGCAATGGAGACCATGTTGGTTGAGAACCGGGAGGCCAACGATGCCATCGCCCCCTGGTTCCGTTGCATCGCCGCACGCATCATGAAACCCAGTTGGTGGGAACACTCCAATGATCAGAAAGCCTTGAGCGGACTTGCTGATGACCTGATTCACGACATGGGTGACGTTACGCACATGCTGCCGGGTGCAGAGGGTGCAGATCTTATCACCTCCATTATGGAAGTAAAACCACTGATAGAAGAACGAATTGAAAACAGCCTCAAAGCATCCCGTCATGAACGCTTAGGAAACGCTATGATGCACCTCATTGAAGGAGGAGGAAAACGCATGCGTGCCACACTCCCTTGGTTGGTCGGAAAAGCGGTAGGCGACACACACTCGGGTTTGCTTGACATCGGAGCCGCCATTGAAACGGTTCACAATTTTACCCTGGTTCATGATGACATCATGGACGATGATGACCTTCGCCGTGGCCGGAATGCCGTCCACGTAGAATTCGGCATGCCCACGGCCATCAATGCCGGAGATGCCATGCTCGCCATCGCCTTTGAGCGACTTGTGCAGGCTGAAAATCTTGAAGCGGAGTACGTTGCTCCACTCGTCAATCGAATTGCATGGATGGTTCGAAGGGTGAGCGAGGGTCAACAGCTTGACATTGAATTCGAAGACCGATTGGAAGTGTCTGAAGACGATTATCTGGAAATGATTGAAGGAAAAACTGCAGTCATGTTTTGGATTTGTGCTGAAATCGGAGCCCGAATTTCTGGAGCCGACGATGAAATCATCCAGTTGATGGCTGATTGGGGCAAGGCCTTGGGCTTGTGTTTCCAATTGATGGACGATGTGATCGATGTTCTTTCTGATTCAGACACGTTAGGGAAACCTGCTGGTTCTGACATTGCACAAGGAAAGCGGACACTGATGATCATCCACGCTTTACGTCAACCCGACAGTCCAGTCAAAGACCGATTGCTGGCAGTATTGGGCAAGGGTGATTCAGTTGATGCGGAGGCTTTAGCAGATGGCTTGGCTGCTCTTGCAGAACTCGGGTCTGTCGACTATGCAAAGACCATGGCCGAAGATTTTCACAAAGAAGCGCATGCTTGCCTCAATCGATTGGAGGACAATCCTGCCCTCCGTGCCCTTCGGGAACTCACCGATTTCCAGCTGGCTCGTCTTCACTGAGCAGACGCACCTTGTCGCCAAGATGGACAGTGCCTTGTTGAATCACGCTTGCGTACCACCGGGTTTGGCCTAATGTTTGTTTGTGGCTTAACTGCTTGAAGGAACCATCCGTGAATGAGGCCTGGATGGTCTTGCAGGGTGGAGCATCACCTGTGATGAGCAAAACAACACGACCCACAGCAAGGGTTGAACCAATGGTCATCGACCCTTCTCCAAGCCCATCGAGAAGAATGTTCTCTCCTGTGCTTCCAGGGTGAATGGGATGACCTGCCGATTGGAGGATTTCCATGACCCGTCGTTCAAGAAGACAGACCGCCCGTAGCGGGCCTCCGTGGTGCTTACGGTCATTTTGTTTGTCGCCAACACATCCTTCGGAGTGGACAACAATGGATTCAACAGGGTGCTTGGGCACACCACCGTTCGGGTTCACGTGGAGCCCAATGACGACCCCGTCCATGGTTCGACCTCAGTCAGCGTAGTAGGACTCGGGGTTTGGCTCAGGCTTCAGCCCCTTGCGTTGTCGGATTTCTCCAACGACCTTATCGAAGAGCTGNGGTGGCAAAATTTCGAATCCGAGGTTCTCGGTGTTCCAAACAGCNCGNCCTTGGGACGCAGCACGGATNTCGTTGGAGAAACCAAACGTTTCNGCGATTGGAATGACACCAACAACGGTGGTAACGCTTCCTTCNGAAGGCATGTCCTCAATGATTCCACGTCGGGTGGTNACTTCACGAGTGACTTGACCGAGCCAATCGTTTGGCACGGAAATGAACGCTTTCTGCATGGGCTCGAGAAGCACGGTCTTGGCTCGCATCATGGCACCCTTGATTCCGTTTCGAACTGCGGGAATGGTCTGAGCAGGGCCGCGGTGAATGGCGTCTTCGTGGAGTTTGGCATCAACCAAGCGAACGAACATCCCTTGGACAGGTTCGTCAGCGATGGGTCCTTTCACACACACTTCGTTGAAGGCTTCAATGATGAGTTCTCGTGTTTCGTGGAGGTTCTGAATACCCTTTGTATCGTTAACAAGAACGTTGGTTCCGTTGATGGCGTAAATTTTCCTCATAACGTCTTTGTCCATGCCAAGTTCGCCGAACTTGTTTCCAACTGCTTTGGAATCACTGTTTCGGACTGGGCCATCTCCGAGATCGCCTGCACGGAGGGCAGCAACGACTTCTTCAGGCAAGGCCTGAATTTCGAAGAAGAAACGGTTGTGACGGTTCGGGGACTTGCCCTCAAACGCATGACCGCGGTTTGAACCCTGAATACCCTCGCGGTAGACCACAATGGGTGGGCTAACCTTGACCTTGATGTTCTGTTCTTCTTCAATTCGGTAAACCGTGATTTCAAGNTGGAGNTCGCCCATACCAGCGAGCAATGCTTCACCGGTTTCTTGGTTGGTCGTGACTTGAAGGGATGCGTCAGCTTTGGCCAGAGAGCGGAGTGCGTCAATGAACTTGGGCAAATCCTTCATGCTCTTGGGTTCAACGGCAACGGTNACGACAGGATCGGAGTAATGTCGAATCGCTTCAAACGGCGTGAAATCCTTGTCTCGAGAGAGCGTGACACCGGCTGCAGCTGAACGAATTCCGGTGACGGCGGCAATGTTTCCAGCAACCACCTTTGGAACCGTGATTCGGTCTCCACCAACCATCATGGCGACTTGCTGCACCCGCTCTGGCTTGGCAGCACCAATGGCGTAAACGGATTCACCTTGGTTGATGGCGCCCGAGTAAACACGGCCAACAGCCACTTCACCAGCGTGAGGGTCCATCCAAATCTTGGTGACCATCATGGCCAGTTCNGCATCNGGATCGCAGTTCATCATCGCTTGNCCAATCTCGGACTCGAGGTCNCCAGTCCAAATGTTNGGAATNCGGTACTTCTGAGCATCGATAGGGCCGGGCAACTTGGAGACCGCCATGTCCAGCAAAACTTCGTGAACGGGGGCCTTTTGTGCGAGCGTCTTCTGATCCTCGTTGTTGCAGTATTCGAAAATCTCCTTGAATGAAATGCCGGATTTGGCCATGTAAGGCACGGTGATGCCCCAGTTGTGGTAGGCTGAACCGAAAGCAACGGTTCCGTCTTGGACAGAAACCTGCCATGCTTTGCCCATACCCTCCGGTGCAAACTGCTTGATGAGTTTGTTGACTTTCTTGATGGTCTCGGTGAAGCGGGCCATCATGTCTTCGGGTGTGACTTGCAGTTCGTTGATGAGTCGGTCGACTTTGTTGATGAAGAGAACAGGCTTCACCTTCTCTTTCAATGCCTGTCGAACCACGGTTTCTGTCTGAGGCATTGGCCCTTCAACCGCACATGCAAGGATGAAACATCCGTCGACCGCACGCATGGCACGGGTCACGTCGCCACCAAAGTCAACGTGNCCTGGTGTGTCAATGAGGTTGATCAGATAGTCCGTTCCTTCCACACCGTGAACCATNGAGGCAGAGGCGGCGTTGATGGTGATTCCACGGGCTGACTCTTGCTCGTCAAAGTCCAGCACACGGGCTGCACCGGCAAGTTCGTTGGACATCATTCCTGCGCCAGCGATGAGGTTGTCAGAGAGCGTTGTCTTTCCGTGGTCAATGTGAGCAGCGATGCACAAGTTCCTGATTTGAGGGAGAATGTGCATGACTTCTGTGGCCTTCTTGATGTTGTCTTCTTTGCGTCCCATGGTAACCACCGTGTTCTCGTTGCCTCGGCCACTGAAAAGGGGTTCTTAAGTGACTCGCAGGAGAACGGTGATTCAGTAGACGAGTTGGACATCTGAATCTGTCGCCAAAGCGATGACACCAGGGGGTCCACTCCATGTAATTTGGTCGTCGGCGACAACCAGCGCTCCATCTCCCTCAGAATGACCAAGGACAGCCTTTACTGAAGCAAAGGAACAGTGGAGTGTAGCTCCCGCAATGAGGGCTTCCATCATCGGACGAATCATTGGCGTTTCGCTACCAAATTCCTGCTCAAGTTCGTCAAGATAAGCACCGTCAAGGAGTCGAACGCCGCTTGCTGCGAAAAAGACGTTCACATCATGCCCATCAGCAACCGCCCGAGCAGCACAAGCAAGGCCTACAACAGTTTTCAGGGAATCATTCTTGGGTTCCGACACGAATTTGACAAAGACACGTTTTGACATAAACAGANCACCTTCATCAAGCAAATGAAGGTTCGTTTGCCTTGACAAGCATCAAGCCTGAGAAGAATCAGCGAGCCGANGCNGCAATTCGCTCCAACTCTTCCTTCTTGCCCACGGCGTAGGAAGTGACGTCGCCTTCGCTGGCTTTGGTCAATTCATTGATAATGCAGTTCTTCAGGGTACGCTTCGACTTGCGAGTCCCTTGCTGAGCGCCCCTTGCGAGGTTAGCCAAAGCGACATCAAGGCGTCGAGAAGGTGAAGAGTCAACCGCTTTGGGCTGAGACACGGCACCGAACTTGATCCGAGTGATTTCTTCCATTGGTGCAGCGGAGCAAATAGCATCCACAAAGACCTGAAGAGGATTGTTTCCTGAGCGCTCTGCAATTTGGTCCAAAGCGCCCTCAAAGGCTTTCATAGCGCCCATTTTCTTACCGGTGTAGGAACCGGTACGCATGAGTTTGTTGATGTAGCGTTCGACAACGGACAACTTCGCTTTACCAAACCAAGCNTTGGCGTGGCGGCCACCGGTGTGCGGGACACCGACGGTGGACAAATTGATGTAAGGAGCAAGTCCTGGATCTCGGCAGGTCACTTCAGAAGCGTCCCACTTTCCAAACACATTTGTTCCAATGCCTGCAATGGGCTTGACTTCAACAACTTCCGATTCTTCATCGCTCATCATCATTCACCTCAGCGGACTGGTTTCTCCTTTCGGCCACGGACCATTTCATCGAGTGAAACGCCGTTGACTTGGATGACCTTGTAGCGGACACCAGGAATATCTCCGTATGAACGGCCCATGCGGCCGCCGATACCTTCAACCATCACTTCGTCGTGTTCATCGATGAAGTTGATAGCACCGTCGCCGGGGGCGAAGGCTGTCAATTTGTTGCCGTTTTTAATCAGCGAAATTTTGACCGCCTTGCGGATGCCTGAGTTGGGTTGTTTGGCCTCGATACCGACCTTTTCAATGACGATNCCCTTGGCCTGAGTGGACCCTGCAAGAGGGTCGTGCTTGGCACGAGACTTGAGCATACGCTTCTTGTAACGGCGGTCAGACCAACGGAATTTTTGTCGGTCTTTTGCCATCTTTGCACCGGCGAAGAGTCCTCTACCCATCATAATCACCTCATTGAAGCATTTTGCCGACTTGCCGCCCCTATTTAATCAAATCCCTTTGTGCGGCCCGTTCATGGGCGGCGTCATTTGATTTATCAGCCTCCCCAGACCTCCCCTTTCAACCATGAACAACATTCAAACAACGGCTTCAACTCGGGAGGGTATGGCCTTCCGTGACCATCTAGGTGCAGCNGCCGTGGAAACGTCAAAAGTGAGCCTTATCCATGGCATGCTTCACCACTCTCAATCCAGCGGCCATGCCATGACNGTCTACGATAACATCGAGGAATGCCCTGGCCATCGTGCTGCGGTCAACATGCTCACGAGGGACCGACTCTGCGCTGCCATCGGCATTGAGCCGGAGGAATACATCGACACCTTGGGCTGGGCCATGGACCACCCCAGCGACCCCATTATGGTGGGTCGTGAAGATGCACCTTGCTTTGAAAACTTGGCCGATAGCGTCGATCTTCGAACCATCCCCATCCCCCATCACTGGCCGCAAGACCGAGGGCGATACTCATCGGCCAGCATCATCATCGCACAAGACAATGGAATACGCAATGTCTCGTTTCATCGGCAATTCCTCCGAGATGAAAACCACCTTGTTGTGCGTTTGGTACCCCGGCACCTCCGCACGATGGTCACCAACGCTCGAGAGGAGGGACGAGAAGTCTCGATTGCAGTCGTCAACGCACCTGACCCGGTTGTCCTCCTTGCAGCGGCCATGTCCTTCAATGAAAACATCGACGAATTGACCATCGCAGCAGCTTTGCATGAGAAATTGTATGGAAAACCACTCAAATTGGTTGAACTGCCAAACGGCGTCCATGTACCAGCGAATGCAGAATACGTATGGTGGGGACGAATCACGCTTGAGGATGACGATGAAGGACCCTACGTTGACATCACGGGGACCGTTGATGATGTTCGCCAAGAACCCGTCATCGAAATTGATGGTTTGACCCATCGCAACGACCCCATCTTTCACGCCCTGATTCCTGGTGAAGCAGAGCACAAGACCCTCATGGGCTTGCCACGGGCACCGACCATCAAAGCCGCCGTGAATGAGGTGGTTGAGTGCCTTGACGTCCACATGACGGAAGGCGGTTGTGGCTGGCTTGGAGCGGTTCTAAAAATCCGCAAATCAAATCCTGATGATGGCATGAAAGCCATTGAAGCAGCGTTTGCTGGACACAAAAGCATGAAAATCGTCACCGTGGTTGACGAAGACATTGACATCACCGACCCTGTGCGTGTAGAATGGGCGATGATGACCCGATGGCAACCAGATAAAGACACACTTATTCTCAAGGATCAGCGAGGTAGTTCACTTGACCCATCCCGCTACGATGACGGTCGAACTTCAAAAATTGGCTACGACGCAACCATCGATTTCGGCGTGGACCGATCCGGGTTCATGTCGGTGCAGTAAGGGGTGTTCACAACCATGAGCCAAGATCTCCTGCAACACCCTCGCAGGAATCTAGGAAACCGCTATCGTTCAACCGCACAGAAATTTGCGAAATTGGCACAAAGCGATCCTGAAAGGGCCGAAGAAAACATGGGTTGGGCAGAACAAAACGCTCGTCAAGCTATTCTTCACGATTTTACCGACGAACGGAACTGGCGCTTCTTAGCAGAATTGAAAGTCATGAACAACGATGAACATGGCCTCCATGCCGTTCTTGAGGACATTTTCGTCGTACTTGGCCGCGACCCAGAGAACTTGGACCAACTCAAAGGCATTGATTACCTCAAAGTCGGACGTGAATTGTTAGAGGCTGCTTTTGCGAAGGATGCATTGGACCCAGATGCATGGTGGGAACGAATTGGGAGCCATACAGAGGGACTAAACGAATTTGTGGAGCGTTGCCGCCGTCTTGACTTCCGAGACCAACGTGCCAACATCGTCTTTGGGCGACGGTTAGAGCGTATCCGTTCAGCAGGACACGAACAGATGTTCATTGAGCTGGCCCGCCATTTACTCGCACACCGGCCCATCAACCATGAGCTTTGGTTGGAGATGGGGCGATTGCACGAACGGCGGGAGGAGATGGACAACGCTTGGTCATGCTACGATCAAGTTCAGCAGCTACGACCTCACTTGAAGGAACGCGACCGGTTTCTTGAACGCCTGAAAGGTGAAATGGATGGAAAGCAAAAACAACCCTGGGCAGGCCCAAGCATCAATCACAGAGAATCGTTTTTGGAAGGGATGCGTTTGTTGACTGAACGAATTTCAACACCGAAGGACACGGCGGTCGTCGAAGTCCAAACGGAAGAGGAAATCGCCGAGCACCCCGATAAATCCAAATTAGCGAAATTAATGGAACAAGGCGACCACCAATCTGCTTTCTTCCTTGCACGCCGGCTGTTGGCATCGGGAGAAACCTGGGCAGAACCATGGCTCGAAAAAATTCAAGCAGAAATGAAGTGAAATCATGGCAACTCAGCATCCGAGGTTTGTTCTGGCTTGGGTGACAGAAAAGGGCAAGCCCCTCACGCCGATGGGAGGTGGAGGAGAAGTCCTCTTCGTTGAACATCCCGAACGCGGTTGGGAAATACCAGGTGGCCACATTGAGCCGGGTGAAACACCTGAAACAGCCCTCATCAGAGAATTGAAAGAAGAGACGGGCCTTGTTGGAAAGGTCATGTCTTGGAACACGACCTACTACCCAGAGGGCTGGGTCGCTCATGTTGTCGTGGGCAAGGATTCGCAGCTTCAATGGACGGTTGATGATGAAAGTGTGGCCTCGGTACGATGGTGGAGCGAGGTCCCACCTGTTCGAACGTGGACAATTGAGGAGTTCAGGGACCTAGCCAACCACTTTTGCGGCGTCTAGAGCATGGTCAGTTGTGCCAGACGTTGACCCCATGCTTCCGTGTCCTCTGGTGAATCTGAGCAAGCTTGTGCAACGGCTGCCAACATCGGGTCATTGACTGCCTCTGGCTGTGACATCAGGTCAGTGAATGGCTCCATTCGTCCAAGACGGTGAGCGATAGTCAACATTGCACGGAGCGCTGGTCGCTCAGGTCCACCCCATCCCGGTTCGAGATGTTCTACGCACCAATCAAACACTTGTTGAATGTCGTTTGGATGAACGGAAAGGATGGGGGGGTCATCTTCGAGGTTCAAAGGCCGGGCTTCTTCAACTTGAACGTGCATTGGTGGAGCATCGTTTGATTGGAATTCAATGGCGAGGTCAAGGAACAAGGAACCAGCCTCTATGGCCATTTGGATTTGTGAGGCAATCATGGCGTGTTTGTGGGCATTCCATGCGTGTCTTCCTGCGTCAAAATGATGGCCAAGTGCATTCCGAATACGGCTAGCACCAAGTCGTGAAATGGCGATGGTCTCATGGGCATGACCCGCCTTGCGCGAGATGTCTCCGTAAACTTGCAGAGCCATCAGGGCTTCCCCTTGGGCCATGTGGTAGGCGG
Source organism: Methanobacteriota archaeon (assembly GCA_002704515.1). Taxonomy (GTDB): domain Archaea; phylum Thermoplasmatota; class Poseidoniia; order Poseidoniales; family Poseidoniaceae; genus Poseidonia. The sequence goes on along the minus strand of PAGK01000022.1, from coordinate 16,843 downwards.
CTTTGTTGAGAAGCGATAGATCGTGGTCCCTGCTTGCCTTTGCAACAGACTTGAGACGTGTCTCAGCCCATGTCAAATCCTCTTCGGCTCCCTCTGTATCGCCAGCCTCAAATCGGACCAAGCCACGTTCCATTCGCAAACGACCTTCAAGCGCGAGGTCGCGAGTTTCTGGATCCCTCACGACCGATAGGGCCGCTTCGATGGCCTGGCTGAGGTGTGTATCACCTAACCATCTGCGCCGGACGAGGCCGAGTACAGCCTGCTCACCTTTTGAAAGGTGTACGGTCATGACCTCCAAGAGTTCAGGGGCATCCATCAGCAAGGCAGCTTCAGCAAGTGAAAGCCACGAAGGCCAATCCAATTCATCTTTCCACTGATTCAATACATCAGCGTCAACCGGGCCCTCCGTCCTCCACCGGGATACAAAAACGCCCGGGCCTTTCGGAGATTCAATGTTGGTCATTCCTCCACCTGTCCTCGTGCCGTTCGGGCTACTGCATCGATAAAGGCCGTTTCGGCTGCGATTGGATGGGCATCACCGGACCATCCGGCGGCACCATCATGGCCACCGCCTTCGCCACCGATCGATTGAGCCACTTCGCCCATGATATGGCCCATGTGAAGGCCTTCTCGAACGCTTGACCTGGGTGCCCGTACCGTAAGACGTGTTGACCCATGACGGGATCGAGTCACCACCACGGCATCGGCGCCTAAGCCGTTGAGCATGGTGGCCACACGACCCTCAAGGGTACCCGCCGTGGTCCGAAGGATGGTCCAGGGTCCTGCCTCGGTTGTTTCCGCTCGCTGCAAACCCCGAAGAATAGCCCCTCGGTCACTTGGTGATGTGGGCGAATCCTCCATGTTTTGGATGAAACGTTGGTAATCGATACCGCTCTCCTCAAGCAGGAGAGCAGCGGTTGAAAATGAGCCCGCATCAGCGTGTCGGAAGCGACCTGTATCCGTGATTAAACCCGCCAAGAGGAATTCACGAACAGGAAGGCTCAGTGAATGAGGAGCATGGCGATGAAGGTAGCGGGCTACCACTTCAGTGGTTGAACGTACATCCCATTTGAGGTGAAGGTCGTCCGAAGTGATCTCCCATCCGTCCGTAGCGTGATGGTCGATGATGCACTTCGGGACATTGGGAAGATGAAGGCCGGTCTGGTCTGGAGCAGCCGCATCAACGACCACAATGGCTGCCAGTTGTTTTGGCCATGCTGTTTTCGTTTCCTTGAGGAGTCGGAAGGGTGCTTGATGTCGCTCCATGTACCGTTGTGGTGTCCGTCCGATGTGGAGTCCGCAGGCCATGAGGTTTGGGTCCGAAGATGCAAGGGCAATGGCGGAACCGATGGTGTCCATATCGCCGTTTTTTCCCGTGATGACGGCCACGGGCCCAAGGGCTACATGCTTCTTCAGCCACGTATTGAGCTGGAGAAGTTCCCCTGCCATGGAGGCGTTTTCGTCTTTCATTCTTGAGCACCCTGAAGGGATTGCTTGAGTTCATCGTACGTCTGAATCAATTGCTTTTCCCTTTCGGTAAATCGCTCGAGATGAACCGTCAACGACTGAAGCGTTTCGTTCAAGTCAGTGAGGAGGGCGGCGCGGTCTGCAACTTCAATGAGAACACCACCCATCTGTCGGTGAAGGGCCAAGTCGTTCGGTTGGGATTCAACCGCTGCGATGGTGCCCTGGAGTTCCTGTACTTGGGCACGAACGCTGCTTACTTGCTGCCGTGCGGCTTGTACCTCGGCGACGACGAGTTGTAGTTGGTCAAGTTGTTCCATGGGCTCACCATACCGAAGAGAAGGCCCGAGGTTCAAGAATGCTTTCCGAAGACCTTCAAGACTGAATCTGTAGCAATCAATCCTCTTAGCCTGGTGTTCCACATGGCTCGAAGGTCTTTGCAGGTGGATTCGTTCAAGATGATGTTGAAGGCTTCCTCGCCATCCCAAAGGGTTTCACAATCAGTGGCCAAACAAGCAGCTAGCGCGCTGGTATCCGTTTGAGTACGGGACTGAATTCGCAGGCTCAATTGCCACATGGGCATCACCAGAACGAATTCACTCTTCTTCCTGAAGGGATGGTCGGTTGGCCAACTCACGTTCGTAGTTCATGGCTGCCTCTTGGGCAATGAAGGCCATGTCGGCGGTGGTCGCCCCATCAACGGATCGACGGAGAATACGGTTGTTGGCATCAGACGCACGTGTGAAAGGTTCCCAAGCGCCACCAGCGAAGGTGTGGTTGCACTTTGTGTGTTTGCAGACCCAAATCCCGACGGACTTGCGCTCCACCTTTTGGTATTGACAAACAGGACAGGTGTACTTTCGGGACCGCTTGGCCATGGCTGCACCCGCATTACGACGAACTGAAACACCATATCGTGCTCCAAATCGTGCCGTGGCGCCTGCTTTCTGAGTTCGCTTTGCCAATCAGTTCCCCTCCTTTTCTGCTACAAGTTCTCGAAGTTCCACGCATCGCTTTTGTGCCACATCGAAGATCTCAGCAAACTCGGCGGGAGTGAACACTCCTTTTAGCCCCTTCTGTAGGGAGTGAAGATGACCTTTGTCTCCGAGAGTGATGTGAATGCGCTCATCGCCTCCGAGTTCTTCCTGTTCATTGGCATCAAGCACGAAGCGTCCGCCAACGCGTGTAAACGAAGCCATGATCGGGGTGCCGTTCACTTGGAGTGTGTGGTCTTCGCCAACGTCAAAGCGTTCAGCAGGAACAACCGCTGTACGAAGAGCTGCGATGGCAGCAAGTCCACAGGCATCGAAGATGTTGCCTTGGTCAGACATCACGTGAATGTCAATCATAACACCCCAGACCTTCTCGCCGGGTACAATGCAGAGGCTTTCCATGTCGATGCATCCAGATTCGCGAATACCTCGGTCAACCACACGGCCCAATTCAATGGATTGTGGNGATGGAGGACCTGGCTCGTACTTTCTACCAGCCACAGGTCGAAGTTCAGCGCCACACATGAGCGAGCCTTGCGTTGGGCGGTCAGGCCAAGGTGTACGGAGTTCAAATTTCACTCCAGCGTAGACCACGGTTCCACCCATGACCACCTTCGCCGATCCTTCAGCGTTGTAAAGGCAGTCCGTTTCCAATGAAACATCCCGGGNATCCCATTGNCCACGGTCATCNATTCGGTTGNCTTCTTCAGCGAGTCGGGCAAGTTCTTGGCGCAAGAGAGCGGGCACCAATTCTACCATCAGGCCTCACCTCCTTNGTAGCGGCGTTGAAGAGCATCAACCATGATTTCATGGATTTCCTTGGCGGCCTTGAAGTTGTACTCCATNGCAAGATTGTACTCNTCGGGGGACAAGTCGCCATCCATTTGGAGGAAAGCAATCTCGCCCGTGGTTGGAAGGATACCAACCGGAAGGTCAGCCTGACCGTAGTTGTCCTCGGCTTTGTCCAAATCAAGGACGACCGTGTCTTCGATTTTACCCGAAGCAACGCCGACAATCATGTCCCGCATGGGAATGCCAGCATCGGCNAGAGCCACAGCAGCGGCGGTGATTCCAGCACATCGAGTACCTGCTTCTGCAGCGAGAATCTCAATTTCAACTCGAATCTTCGAGCGAGGGTAGCGTTCAACCAGAACGACNGATTCGAGAGCTTCGGCCGTCACCTTNGAAATCTCTCGGGAACGACGGTTGAATCCTGGTCGAATTCGATCAGAAGTGGAGAACGGAGCCATGTTGTATCGAACATCGATAACAGCTCGGTCTTGACGTTGTATCTTCCGAGGGTGAGCTTCCATCGGTCCGTAGACCGCAGCAACGGCCACGTTGAGTCCGTGAGTCACCATGGCTGAACCTTCAGCCGCTGGTAGAATACCGGCTTCNATTGAAACNGGTCGCATTTCATCCACTTTACGGCCGTCCAAACGGGTGCCGTCTTCTCGTAGCAATTGTACATCTCCATATCCACCCATCATGCATCACCTTTTGTTTTGTTTTCCATTTCAGAAAGAATTGTTTCAAACGCTTTGCTGTGACCTTCATCAACAACGCAACGCAGCGCCTTTCGAGCCCATGCGATGCCNTCNGAAGAACCATCGATCCANACACGTCCATTTTCACCGACCATGATGCGGCAATCGCATGCATCACGCATGCGCTTTAGCAGAGCGTTGTTCTCTCCACGAACACGGTCAATGTGTTGTACAGGAATGGACTCTACNGCACCTTGGTTGAGACGACGAAGACCAACGCCCTTCATGGTGAGTACCACGTTGTGGCATTCATCCACTTCTTGAACTCGAGCAAGGACAACATCGCCAACATCCATGTGTTGGCGAGCGGCTCCAAACTCAACTTTCCAAGGGGCGAGGGACATAGGAAGCAAACCCTGAAACGAGCCATTGATGTTCATGAACCACAAATTGTTTCGGACTTCAGCCACGATACCAACGACCAAATCGCCCGAGCGGGGCATGTAAGCTGCGTTGATTGGGTCCACCGAAACGGTGTTGTTGCGTTCACGAAGCCAACCAAGTTGGGTGGCCACGAATGATTCTCCGGCAGCGATGATTCCGCTGCCTGCTCGCTTCCCGGCGGATGGCCCGATGGCCATTCCCGGGGTCACTAGGCGCTGCTCGGCGCCGGCTTGACCTTGGGACATTCTTTTCTCTCCGAAACCGCCCACTCGCCAACCCATGATAAAGGCCACCCTAAGGCCACGGCGTTCATGAACCCAGTTCTTTCACTTCGGCATCCGAACTTCTTCGCATCACTTGACCGATAATTTCCCCTTTCATGCCCGCTGAACATTCGATGACACANGCCCAAGAACCGTCTTCCAACCAGCCTTCTTTTTGTTGGTGTGTTCGGAGAAGTTGAGAGACGGAGCCATAGGCGGAACCAGGNACTTTGAACGCNAGNCGAACCGTNTCAAATGAAAGCGGTATCAATGGCTTCAGTTTGGCAATAGCGTCCTTCACNTGCTCCTCCAAACGCTTGAACGGATCAACGGANTAGCGTGATTCATCCAAAGCAAGTTCGATTCTCGTTTTGGAATGCGGGGATTTCGTCTTGGGATCAACCGCTTCCGAATGAATACGATGAATAATCTGCTGTCGCATGTTTTCTACCATCTGTTTTCGTTGTGCCGTCGTGAGTTGAATGGTGCCTTTTTCGAGAATGGTTGTGGTAATGACCACAATGTCTTGGCTGCCAAAGACTTTCTCAATGGCTTCTGCCGTCGGACGTTCACCACCTCTCGCATCGTGAAAGACCTCATCCATGGCAAGGAAATCGTTGATATCAACCTCTTCAGGCGATTCTTTGAACGCCTCGACAAGGGCAGGATCAACCAAAACTTCGTAGCGTTTACCACCTTTTTCCAAGCGCGCAAGCACGGCCTTGTCTAAACTCACCATGCTATCACTTATCCACACCAAAGGTGAGGCTACGCTTGAACTTATCCTCAATCCTCAAGGGGTTTGAGGCGGTCAATTTGCTTGTTCACTTCGCCCCGGTCAAGAACACGGTAGCCGTTTGAATCGACCACGGTCACTTCCACGGCTTCTCGGTTCAGTTCAGCATCGTTCGCTGTACGGAGGGCTTCAAGTCCCAACTTCATGGCAGCATTCAACGTCATGTTTGCTTTCCAGTTGTCTTCAAAGAATTCAATGACGGTGTTGCGTCCACTGCCGATGGCCCCTGCATGATAGGATTGGTAAGCGCCAGACGGATCGGTTTCGTAGAGGTGAATACCGTTATCGTCAACACCGCCAATAAGGAGGGCTGTACCAAACGGACGGGAACCCCCGTACTGAGTGAAGGATTGTTTGAAATCACAGATTTTCTTGACCAAGACATCCACAGGGACGGTTGCGCCATAGGTGATTCGATTGATTTGTGCTTCAACACGGGCTCGAGCCACAAGCTGACGTGCGTCAGCGACCAAACCAGAAGTTGCGATACCGACATGACCGTCGATTTTGAACATCTTCTCAATGGATTCAGGGATGATAAGGCGGCTGATGATGCGCTTGTCGCAAACAAGGACGACGCCGTCTTTGAACTTCAATGCAGCCGTGGTGGTTCCACGCTTCACCGACTCTCGTGCGTACTCCACTTGGAACAGTCGTCCGTCTGGGCTGAATGTTGTGATGCCGTGATCGTATCCTCTTCCACTTGGTTGCATGGTCTTACCTCAGTTCATTGGTTCGGTTGACACTTTATGAGCATGCGGGTTGCAGGTCATGAGCGTCAGCCGAAGTAGGACGCCCTCACGGCCGTCCTGTATCAACCCTACGAGGCGAACAGCCTCATCAAGGAGCAATGCCTCCGACCATCATGCGAGTCGCCGTCTTATCTTCCGGCGGGAAAGATTCAGCAGCCGCATGGTGGTGGGCCATGTGCAAGGGATGGTCAATTGAGGCGTTGGTCACGGTGATCATTACCGATGACGATTCACCCATGTTTCAAATCCCGAGCACGCACCTGGTTGCACGGCAAGCCCAATCTGCCGGCTTGCCATGGGTGGAGGTCCGAACCATTGGCCAAACACCCCATGACATTGCTGCGCTTGAGGAGGCCTTGCGGCCGCTCAATTTGGATGGATTTGTCTCCGGTGCTTTGCGATCCGATTACCAAAAATCACGGTTAGAGCGCATGGCCGAACGGTTGGGAATGCACAGTTGGACGCCGTTGTGGCACCAATCAGGGCACGATCACCTCAAAGGCATGATCGACCACGGTTTTGAAATCATGATGACTGGAGTTTCAGCGGAAGGGCTTACGCAGAAATGGTTGGGTCATGTACTGACACCAGAAACGTTCACTGAACTCGCAAGTTTAGCCAAGACACATCGATTCCATGTTGAAGGAGAGGGTGGGGAGTACGAGACCCTCGTCATTGGTGGGCCTCACATTGATGATCGCTTGTTGATTGAAGGCACCGTTCACTGGGACGGTGTTCGAGGCCATTACGAGATTCACTGAATCGCTTGGCGAGCCAGTGCAACGCATTCATCAACGATTTCACCTGATACACCTACGTGGTTCATCGGGTCAAACATCGATTCGAGTTCCTCTGCTGAAAAGGCCGCAGAAATGGCAGGCGTTCGACTGCAAATATCGATCAGTTCCTCGCCATTGGCCAGAGCGGTAAAGGAGGCTTCACGAAGAACTTCGTGGGCTTCATCCCGTGGGACACCATGGTCAACGAGCTCGATCATGACCTTCTCGGCCATCACCAAACCACGTTGGGCATGGATGTTAGCCAAACATCGTTCTTTGTCAACCCACATGTTGGTCAATACATCGGCTGTCTTGGCCATCACGTCTTCGGCCAGTGCTGAGGCGTGGGAGAGGGTGAAACGTTCGCTGCTGGAATTGGCCAAATCCCGTTCGTGCCACAAGAGGGCGTTTTCGTACGTTGGAATGATGAAAGAACGAACAATTCGTGCCAAACCGGAGGCATTCTCCGATTTGATCGGGTTCTTTTTGTGCGCCATGGTTGAGGAGCCAACCTGCTTTTTGACATCAAACCCTTCACCGGCCTCTGCTATTTCTGAACGTTGAAGATTACGAATTTCTTGGAGAATCTTCTCACATGTCGTGGCGACATTGGCCAGCCAAGACATGTATTCTACGTAGCGATCGCGTCCGACCACTTGCGTGGTCGCCAGGGGCACGCCAAGGCCAAGATGGGTCAAAATCAAGCGTTGTAACTCACGGGCATGTTCTCCTTGTGCGGCACCTGTACCAACGGCACCGAGAAATTTACCCACGGCGATACGCGGTGCGCCCTCGTCAAGGCGAATCAACTGACGTCGAAGTTCATCCAACCAAACGGCGGCCTTCAATCCAAACGTGATGGGGACTGCAGCTTGACCGTGGGTCCGACCGAGCATGACGGTGTCTCGTTCTCGCTCTGCCACATTTGCACAAACCTCGATCAGATGACAGAGGACTTTACGGAGAAGAACAATGCTGTCTCGGAGTTGCAAACCCACCGCCGTATCAACAATGTCGTTGGAGGTGGCTCCAAGATGAATGCACCAACCTGCTTCACCGGCAGCTTCAGCCATGGCTTTTGTCAGGGCCATGATGTCGTGGCGGGTTTCAGCCTCGATTTCACTGACCCGGTCTTTGGAGACGGATTCAGGATTAGCGATGGCTGCCACGGCGTTGTAGTCTTCCTCGGTGACCCGACCCAATTGCCAATGCGCCCAAATCAAGGCGCGCTCAACTTCCAATTGACGCTCATGGCGTCCAAGTTCAGACCAAATGCGTTTGAAATCTTCGCAGCCATAACGGTAATCCAACGGACAGAACGCCATGCATCAAGGCATGCGCCTCGCTTCATCAACCTTCCCACTGAGCCCTATGAAGCCGACCTTGGCGAAGTTGATTCATCAGCATCCAATGGTTCAACCGGAGCCATCACGTTTCGAATGAGGATAAGGGCCAGGATAGAGGATACTACGAAGGACAGACCGACCCATGAAGAGAGGTTGTACCACATCATGGCCACACCCAGAAGCGAGGCATACGATACCATATGGCACACGGCTGAAGCCAAACCTAGTCGGTGGATGCGCTCAGGCGAGAGATACGGTTTATGCTCAAGCAAAAAGGTGTAAATCAGAAAGTAAATCGCTTGGAAGGGCAAGGCAGCAGCGATGATGGCCAACGCAATTTCACGAATGCGATTGGGATCTTTGGCTTGTTCAATGCCCTGAAAAAGCATCAATGCCGTGTTGGTACCGAGAAGCGCGGCCATGATGGTCCAACGTTTGTCTTGGGAGGATGTCCTGCTTTCGACGTTGACCGAGCCTTCACTCATGAAGCATTGAGTCCATCAACTAGGGTTTGATGTTTCCCGTTGCCAACACGGTCAGAGGCTGAATTCAACCAAGAAGGCGAATGACCGTCCCCGTGATAGCAGCGACGATGATCAAGAGGACCGTCATGGCCACAGGCCCGTATTGATTTTTGTCATCGAGAGCCGTTCCAATGAAACCGTCACGAGCAATGGCTTCCCGAAAACTGTTCACTTCATCAAACGCAGGTGGTTCTCGACGTGGGATGCGCTCACCCTTTCGAACTTCGCCACTCATGCACCGACGAGGGGGCTGGAGGTCATAGCCCTTGCGAAGCAATAGGAAGCCGGAACCCTCATTCACCGATGCCACCACCTACCATCCATGGAACGCTATGATTTGGCCTTGGATGGCGAACGCATCCACTTGGCGGTTGAAGGCAGTACGGGCGGCACCACGCTTGGATTGCATCTTGCCGCCGATGTCATCAACGATGGAAAGCGAGTGTTGTGGGCATCGGTTGATATGCCCGATCCTGCTCGATTTTCACAATTGTTTGAGCATCTATCACTGGTGGAAAGTTCCCGCTTTCACGCGATGAACTTTGGAGGGAGGTTCGACCGTGCTGTCGATGCTTTATTGGAAGCGGCGACCTCACTTCCCAGTGTAGGGCTGGTCGTGATGGACGATTGGTGCCCATCCAGTGGCCGACTCCCTGCGGACCGACTCGAACACATTGAACGCGTCGCCAAAGAGTGTCCAAACAGCATCACGGTCCTTTTGATTTCAAAGGGCAGCGTTGATGCAAGTGGGGCAAGCAACGATCCAATTGTAGCCCGGTCAGCAGAAGCCATGCAAAAGAAAGGGTTTGCAACATGGCGCTTGTGGCGTGGAAAGAACGGCGCTCAACGCACCCTTGATCGCCATGGAGAACGGGTCGAGTTGAAAATTGAAGATTCAGGCTTCGTCGTCTGATTCTTCATCTTCACCGAGGAGCTTGGCCATTTCCTCAAGCGCATCCTCATCAGGTTCCTCAAATTGTTGTGGATTTCGTGCTCCGCCACCCATCTCATCTTCACCGGCCACCTTTGGAGCAGATGATTCAAGCATTGACGAACGGTTCTCTCGGGCCCGTTGTGTGATAAACCAAATCATCACCAAGAGGGTCAACCCCATGACTGCGTAAGCAATGTTCTTGGTCGTGTCTGGCTCCATGTGTGAATCATGAGGTGCTTTGTTCTTCATCGTTTGGGAGGATTTCAGCGGAACCGACCATGTCTTCCCATTCTAAAGGACGTGAGAGATGTCGTCGAGCATCCAATGGAGGCTCAACCCATGTCCTGAAGGGTGGTGATCCAGGAATGTCAATCCATTCATCACCTTCCCGGCGTTTACACTTAGGACACCGAATTCCTTGTCCTGCTCCCATGCTTTTCATTCGCACCTGACAGTCCGGACATAACGGTCGTTGGCGGCTTCTTGGTACCCACGATTTGAGTTTGAGACGTTCGGCGTGGATCTGCTCATCGTGGTCGATCAAACCGGCCACTTCAATCTCATCACCTTCCTGTAACCATCGAGCAAGGGCATTCACTGGACCCCCTTCAGCATAGCATAGAACATCGGGTCCATTGGTGATGATTTGGGCGTGTTTCCTGACAGGGTCTGTCAAGACGTCTTGGACCTCGAGAAGCCAATGATCACCGAGATGATCACCGCTTGCTTGATTCGTTTGGAACACTCTCCATCCTCGAACCCTCTCCGTTTCTTCACTTTGAACAAGAAGACGACAGCCCTTTTCTGCCGCTTCCTTGGATGTAGCTCGAAGTCCAAACAACACAGGAGAGCGACCTCGAGGGGCGATGAGGCTCGTTCCCCGACGAGGGTCGCGGGAAAAGACAATTTCAGGCCATCCATCGACCGCCTCAACCGTGGCGTGATCAACTCGGCGAGCAGAATCAGCACCCTCCAGCCTCCAAGCAATGGCCTCCCAAGTACACTCTTTTCCTTTCCAAGAAACGGCTGCCGTAGCGCCAATCCTCCCATGGCCACCCCAACTATGCTCAGGAGTTGGGAGTTCGTCGAGGGTGACCTCCGTCCTCACGGCTTTTTGATAGAATTCAGACGGCGGCTGGTTTTCGAACCACACCATCCCTGGACTGGCAGGGGATTGCTCCCGGGGAGAAACGTCCGAGGGTGCAACCTCTCCTGCAAACGGAGCGATGTGGTTGCTCCACCATGCATCCAAATGGCGAATCAGTTCCCCAACATCCTCGGTCTGAAGTTCAATCCCAAGCGCCGCGTTCCCCCGTGTTCGTCGTTGTGCAAAAGGCCACAACCGAACCAAGCGCGGGGTACCGATTGAGGTCGAATCAGGGAGACCATTCAGGAGGTCATGAAACACAGCCGTGGTGCACCCCCCAGCGAGGGAGTCAGTATCGTCAAGTCCCAGCCAACCCATTGAACCACCTACGGTTGAAACGTATCCCCTAAATCGTCTTTGTCGACCCATCGGTCGCCAATGAAGGATAAACCGAGTGCNGCAGGAACACGGTATAACCGTGCACCAAAAGACCATCCNGCCCCCATGTCAGACCGACGGTCTCCCACCATCAAATCCAATGGATGGGGCGATGAGGGTTTTGGGCCCCACCAATTGACCCTGGGNTCGACCACAGCGTGGTTGACNGGCTCCCACCCNGTCTGGATAAANGCTCCCAACCGCAGCACGTTATGANCCAAAAGGAGCATCGAGGGNGACGGTTTNCGGCAATTGCAAGCGTCTTCAAATCGATGAGGACAGGTCAAAAAAGCATGGATCTCCGCTCGNGGGTGTGCCTCCTTGAGTTGACGCTGAAGTTCCTTGTGAATCGAGCCCAAGTTGGCAGGAGGCCAAAGGCCGCGTGCGATGGGAGATTGATTGGTTACCACACAAACGAGATACCCTTCCTCGTTGAGCATCCCGATTGATTCTGCAGCGCCTGGCAGCAAAATCACCTCCCCTGCCCCATTGACATAACCTGATTTCCCACGGTTGATGACCCCATCACGGTCCAAAAAAGCGATTGGGGTGTCGGCACCTGCGTGGCCTGGAAGAGGAGATGGCACTTGCACGTATGGCCCCTCCATNCTCAAGGGTTTGAGAGGCATCACATGGGCTTTGTTCCCTTGGAGACCTTGATAGGCGACCACCTCACCGGACAAATCGTGCTCATGGAACCTGAAACGGCCACTGTCGTTGGNGCGTTGGGGATGCTCATGTTGGCCGTGTCGTGGTGGATGCGGGCACACTCCACCGTTCGTGTTGCTCAAGTGGGTTGGATTTTGGTTGGAATCTATTTTTTCTCGCAATCATGGACCTATCTCTCCCATGAGGACCCAATATTGACCATCATGGCGGCCTTGACCCTTCCATTGAGTTGTTTAGCTGCGTGGTGGGAAACTTCCTCCGGCGAGGCACGAAAGAAAGCGATTGTCTGGGCACGAGGAACGGTTGCCTTCGCTGGAGGGCCTTACCTGCTGATATCGTATGTACCTTACCTCAGTGTGCTGGCCATCTGGTTCGTCGCCTCCCAATCGGCCTGGTTTTTGGGATTCGCCACTGGAAACAACATCGAAATTGGGACGACATGGGTCAACGATCCTGCAGGACGAGTCAATTGGGAGGACTGGGATGGAAACCGATGGTTTGCAACCGATTTTACCGGTGAATATGCCTTTCAAACCGAATTGCTCCTCGCCAACGGTGAGGCCATTGGGATCAATTTTGTCTTGGCCTGCACGGCGATCCAATCCATGGTCCTGTTTATCGGCGCCATAGCCGTTCTCGATCTCTCATGGAAGAAACGAATTCGAGCTTTGTTGCTAATTTTACCCACAATCCACATGCTCAACGTATTTCGAAACGCTGGATTGATTTGGATGCACATGACCTACACGAAATGGTCCTTCTGGGGCTTGAGTGTGTTTGAATTTGGACACAGTTATGCCGCTCGATTTGTGAGCCTCTTCGCCATGTTCCTGTTGGCCTTGATCATGTTTGAAATGCTTCCAAGCATGCACAGAAACATCATCGCGTTGACCGGTTCAGAAAAACGAGCACGTCAGAAATAGCGTGCTTGAGGCGAGCGGCGAACCCGGGTCGAGAGTTGACGGGCTCCAACCATAGCCATTCGGTCACGTCAGCCTAAAGCCTTGGATGAACGGCAATTCTCAAGACCTGTGGTGAGAAAGGATGATGATGTCTGGGCAGGGGCCAAGACCATGCACCCATCACTGGAACCCTACACGTTTCCACGAACTGGATTGACCACCCCCAATCGAACGGTGTTAGCGGCGATGACCAACAAGCAAAGTTACGCTGATGGGCGGGTCTCTGAGGATGAAATTCGTTGGTTAGAAGCGAGAAGCAAAGGCGGCTTTGGAATTGTTACCACCGCTGCAACGCATGTTTTGGAAGACGGTCAAGGTTGGGAAGGTGAATTTGGAACTTGGTCCGACCAACATCTGGATGGATTGGGCCGCCTCGCATCGTCCATCAAACGCCACGGAGCCATCGGGCTGGCCCAGCTCTTTCATGGAGGAATGCGGGCACCTGAACGCCTTACTGGCCACCAACCCAAATCCGCTTCCATCAATTCATTGGGGGCCGGGAAAGGCAACAGTCGAGCCATGACCGAAGAGGAAATTCACGAGGCCATTGAGGCCTTCGGTAAAGCAGCGAAACGTTGTGAGCAAGCCGGATTTCATGGGGTAGAACTTCATGGAGCACATGGTTACCTCATCGCCCAGTTCCTTGGAGCGGGCACCAACAAACGAACCGATGCTTGGGGCGGTGATCAAACTGCTCGGACACGGTTCCTTGAGGCCATTGTTGATGAGGTGCGCAAGTGTACAACACCCAACTTTCTCGTTGGTGTTCGACTTTCTCCAGAACTGGATTCGTGTGGCATGACGCTCGAAGACTCCTTGCACACCTTACGTTTATGCGGTTCCATGGCATTGGATTTCCTCCATGTGTCGTGCTGGGACATTGAGAAAACTGGTGCATTGAATGGCGATGTACGCCCCTTCACCAGCATCTTTCGAGAACACCTCCCGTCCACCATGCCGCTGATGACAACTGGTGGGATTTGGACTGGAGATGCTGCAAAGAGGGCCATGCAACAGGGAGGCGATTTTGTTGGCGTTGCACGTGCAGGAATTGCACATCCAAATTGGCCATCGTACCTTGCTGACGGTTCTGAAGAACCCTCTCGTCCACCGTTTACAAAGGAATGGCTCACTGATGCCTCACTTAATGAGACGTTCATTGACTACATGCGCCGATGGGATGGATTCGTGTCAGATTGAGCGCCCCTGCCGCGATTCGAACGCGGGTTCCTGGCTCCGGAGGCCGGGGTGATATCCACTACACTACAGGGGCAATCGCCCCTTCAGCCTCTTGCGTATGAGTTCTTCTGAACTCATTCTTTTGGCAACCACAGGTCATCGGGGGAAGTTCTTACCCAAACCTCGCCGCTTCCCGTTGGGAATTCAATCGTTTCAATGCCGTCAAGAACCATGCCCATTAATTCACTTGGAGGTTGTTGCTTGGTGGGTTGTCCAATGGAGAACACGTCATCAACAGAAGAATCATTGAATTCGTTGGAGGTTGAAGGTTCGGACATTGTCGGCAAAGCCACTTCCTCTTTCTGGTACTCTGTTGCCTCGGAGGCTTGCCCAAACATCACTTCTGTCATTCGGTCTTCTCCGTCCCACATGGCTTCTTGCTCGTTGGAACTTCGGTTTGTTCGAAGGAAACCAAGCAAAAGGCCAGCGAGGATGAGGACCAATGCACCGGCTGAAGCATAGATAATGTCATTCGAGACGCTCGCCACAATATCGGCATTGTCCCCAACACCATCACCATCGGTGTCTTTGGATTCCGTAGGATCTTCAGGGAAAGCGTCGTCAATATCGGGTACGCCATCGCCATCACCGTCAAAGGCATCAAACGTCGTTTCACAAAGAACAACCAGCAACTCAATCTCCTGTTCATCGATAAATTCGTCATCGTTGATGTTAACGGAGGCAAAGTCATACTCATTTGACCAAGGATGTCCTTCCAGAGCCTTCAGAGACACTTCGTCCCGTCCCAACGCAAAGCCATCGAAGACCAGCATGAGTTCATTGTCACAGGTGCACAAAAATTGGAGCGCTTCTCGGTATTCAACAGACCCATCTTGGTTGACATCGATGGCTTTCAAATCCTCTGCAGGGATTTCGTTCGCTTTGACCTCTCGTTCATCCAGAATACCATCACCATCGGTGTCGGCATCTTCAAACATTTCTGTGGCGAAATCGGTGCATGATTCAACCGTTTTCGGTTCAGTTGGTTCAGTCGGCTCAATCGGGTCCACAGGGAATTCGGTCTCGTCCCAACGCACGACAATGGAGACCTCCTCTGCGTCGCTAATACCGGTCATCGTGATNTCGATTTGACCGTTCAGGGGAGACTCTACGCTCATCATGTGGTTGGTTCCTTCTTTTCCGCTCATCATGTCAAAATCAACGGCTACGGTTTCAAAGCCAGCGCCAGGACCAGGCCTTCCACCGCCGTTTGAAAATTCAATCTCATACTGTTGTCCTTCAATGTAGAGCATGATGTCGCCTGACCCTCCATAGGTCTCAAGCCAAAGCATGCTTCCAGGTTCTTCGAGGTTGGTAAAGAAGGAGATTTCACCGCTCTTTGCTACACTGATGCCATCAAGTGGCTCATCGTTGTACAATTCAATGGGCGTTCCATCGTAATCCCAAACATACCGGTCGGCAAATTCAGCCACGATGTTCACGCCCGTAAAGGCGGATTCGGATGTCAAGAGAATGTACCACCAACCCGGTGTAGGGTCGTTGAACGCAATGCGATCGTTGGCTCCTTCAGCCGTGGAATGGTGTTCGTAGGTCGCCGACGTCGGTGCTTGGTCAAGACGCATGTAAAGCGAAGCATCTCCGGCACCGTCGTTAAGGTCCACGACAAGGCGCTCTGTCCCTTGAGGCACCTCGACCTTGAAGTATTGATTCAGGCCTTCATACCCGCTCAACAATCCATATTCGATACCGGGTGTGAGCGTGATGGCGTCATCTGGGTCAACGTTTTCGGGTGGATAGACGAAGTCTGCAACGATGGTGAATTCTCGTGCATTCCTAAAGCTGTAAGCCGTGATGTAGTACAAGCCCGGCTCGAGGTCAAAGAGATGAACTTCTTCCTCGTTTCCTGGACCGGTCGACCAGGTTTCCAATTCGGGCGCTGAATCCTGTTTTCCATCCGTCATTTCGTCTTCAAACGGTTCCTCATCCCACCAGAAGGTTGGCGTTGGTGGGCTGTAGTAGGAGATGCCAATGTCCACGTTACCTTGCCCGTCGTAGGTTCGAACACGCAAGTCCGCAAGGGGTTCAGTGACGTTGACGTAGTAGTAATTCATGTTGACATCGCCATTGTTGAACGAGTTCCCATTGACATCTTGATTGGTGACAGGGATGCTCTCCTTGAGTTCGGTCATGTCGTCAAGGGTGGGGGGTGGATCGGCCATGTCAGCATCGAGTTCAATCAACAAGTCCTCTATGTCGGTATGGAGGATCATGGTGAACCAAAGGACACCAACCTCTGGCCAGGACCACGCCTCGTAAACGAAACCCCATTCACCAACGGATTCCGTGTCATGGTTCCACTCGTCGGGGATAGCACCGGGTTGGGCATAGAGCGTGTATTCGGTCGCTTCCTCAAAGTCACCAAACTTGAGGGAGTAGGAATACCAGTACAATTCTCGGGTATACTCTTCAACTTCCACGAAGAACAACAACGTGTCCCCTTCGGCAGCGAACTCAAGTTCGTAATCCTCGCCGACGAACAATTCGACGGCTTGGGCGACGATGCTTCCATCTGGCATAACCCAATCTGCACCCTCAATGGAAGCCATTCGCTCATCTGAGGCGTCCCAAGTTTCACTGCCCTCGCCTTCTGGGAAGTCAAAGTGAATACGGTCCTCCATCGTGCTCGAATTCATTCCAGCTCGGACC
>PAGK01000021.1 GCA_002704515.1 Methanobacteriota archaeon | reverse complement strand
GCTCCAAGTAAACTCCGCAGGAGCCTGCAGCCTCGCGAAGAGCATCAAGGTCGAGCGTNCCATCCTCTTTATGNGCCAGGGTGCGAATGTCNATTTCAGCGCCTTGACAGTAATTGAACATAACAGAGAGTTTGTCAGGAGGCGTCANCGAAGAGACGTAAACCGTGTTGGGCTGACTGGCTTTNCGNTTGTGGACNCGAACCGCACAGGTNAGCGCTTCAGCCGCNGCTGTGGACCCGTCNTANANGGAAAGATTGGCGATNGGNAGACCGACCAGTTCTGAAATCAAGGTTTGAAATTCCCACATCGCCTGAAGCATCCCTTGACTGACTTCGGGTTGGTAGGGTGTGTAAGCCGTGAGGAACTCGCCACGGGTTACCAGTTGGAAAACCGCGGCGGGGACGTAATTTCGATACAAGCCAGCCCCAAGGAAGGAGGGGCGACTGCCCATGTCGGTGTTTGCGCCAAGGAGGCGACGAGCATCGCTGATGATTTCCTCTTCCGATTGTGGACCTGGAAGGGGAAGTTCACCGTTAAATCGAACATCAGCAGGAATATCGGAAAATAAATCTTCCATCGATTTGAGTCCCATTTCCTGCAACATTTCAGCCTCGCGTCCTCGATTTGGTAGTTGGTCGACCATGGCGCACACTCTCCTTACGGTGGGTATGTGAAAATCCATACGCGCTCCGCTCATAATGAATTGCTTTGTCCCACCTGCAGACAGGGAACAGCCTATGATGCAACATGACCTGCGCAGAGCATGGTCCGAGTGGCGATGGTGGTCACCAATGCGTGCGCTCCAGACCCNCGCGTTCTGCGCCATGCAGTGTGGATGCAACAGGCTGGATACCAGGTCACTGTCCATGCTTTTGACCGAAGTGAGGACCATCCGATGAGTGAAAATTACCATGGCGTACGGATCATGCGGTACCGACTCGGAAAGGTCGCCTACGGAGGAACCATCTCAACGTATCGCGGTATCCGGCGGTTTCAGCGAACGGTGATTCGAACACTGACCAACGACCCACCCAAGCTGCTCTACTGCCATGACGCCGACACGCTGAGAATCGGATGTGAACTCAAAACCAATTGTGCCATTCCTTTTGTTTTTGACATGCANGACCTCCAGCACACTTGGGTTCTGTACGAAGCTCCACAATCGCGAATCCGCGCGGNAGTCAGTGGTCAAATGAAGCAGCGAATGCTTTCCCGTGCCGCTCAGGCCGAAGCGATCATCACCTCAAGCCAACAAGTCAACGGAGATTCCCATCGGGGTTTTGTAGAGTGGTTGGCCCATCACGGTTTGGAATCGGTGGCGGTTGAAAACCGACCTGTTCCCCCTTTTGGCCATTCAAAATCGCCACCAGTCGACCACTGGACGGTGGGGTACGTCGGGAGAGTAAGGGACATCAAATCATTTGAGTTGTTGGTCCAGGCGGTCAAAACCCTGCCCCCCCTCCATCGGCCGAAAATACGTGTAGCCGGTGATGGCACCGCAGCTGCCCGTGTTCGAACATTGCTTCTGGATGAAGTCGAAGCAGGCACGTTGGAAGCCGAGGTAACTGGAGCCTTTACTCAGGCGGATCTACCTGAAGTGCTCCAGGAGATTGACGTCATGTACGCCATGTATTCCCCCCTTCGCGGAAACATTCTCCAGGGCGCCTTGCCCGTGAAAATGTTCGATGCTGCTGCCAGAGGTGTGCCAAGTGTGGTCAATGATGGATGCCTTATGGGCGACGTCGCGGTAAAGGAAGGCGCTGGGATGACGGCCACATGGGGCGATGCTGAAGCGGTTGGACAGGCCCTGCTCAAGATGAAAAATGAGGTGGCTGTTTTGGAAGCCACAGGTGAGCGGGAACACCAACGTTGGCAAACCGCCATGGAAACGGTCCTTGCTAACCTTCAGTAGAACGGCGGACGAACCACAACGGCCCGCACCGATTTGCGTGGGCTCGCCACGATCAGGACTTCGTCTCCCTCATTCACTCCGGCAATGTATCCAATCCCGATGCCCGTGTTATCGAGGCACGGGGATGGGGCACCAGACGAAAGGCGTCCAATGGGTTGGTTGTCAAGGGAATGAACCGCTTTGCCGGGACGGGGCAACGGCCCCTTCTCGAGGTACTTGATGCCCCACCAACGCTCATCGGTTTCGGCGTGACCAACCACACGATGCTTACCGATGAAGTCATGGTCGAGGTCGAGGCCGAAGGGCACGTTTGTTTCCCAGGAATCACGTGCAAGAAAACCGTCGTCGCCTTCGGGTGCCAACGAAGGAGAACAGAAATCAACCCCCGATAGGAGGTAGCCCTTTTCCAAACGCAAGGTATCACGGGCACCCAAGCCTACCGGCGTGGCCCCGTTGGCCACGAGGGTACGCCACAGAACTGGAGCATCGCCATTCGGGACAAAAATCTCGTAGCCTGCCTCGCCAGTGTAGCCCGTACCCTGGATCCATCCTGAGACACCAAGTTTGTTTTCGGTCAGTTCGCGCCACTTGAAGCGCCCAATGTGCTGGCCATCCCCCATGGTTGCATCCAAAATTTGCTTGGCGTTCGGACCTTGAAGGGCCATGATGGAGGTCGCCTCCGACAGGTTCTCCATAACCACTGAACCATCTTGGGGCAGGTGCTTGGAAAACCATGACCACATGACATCAATCATGGACGCATTTGGGACGCCGAGAATTTCCGTTTCACTGACCACAGCGAAGATCATGTCATCGATGAGAAAACCATCTTGATCAAGAAAATGGGTGTACGCACAGCGAGGGGGGTTGATGGAAGTGACCCGTTGGGTTGACACACGCTCAAGCCAGCCCCGAACATCAACGCCGCTGAACCTGAACGAGCCCATGTGGGAGACATCAAACAGGCCGGCTCCGGCTCGTGTCGCCAAGTGTTCATCCTTGATGTTGGAATACCAAATCGGCAACTCAAACCCGTGAAAGTCAACCATGTTGGCGTCGAGGGCCAAATGTTCTTCGTAAAGTGCCGTGCGAACGGGAGGTTGGTCGCTCATGGTGGTGTGCTGTGGGGCGGGCTCAATAAACATCCGTTTGGATTTCCTCAGGCCGGAGGCAGCCCGCGCACAACCTCTTCCCCATGGTGAATGACGCGCTCGAGGAATCGGTCCAAGGTTTCCCGATTGAGGTTTTGATTGACCACAACCATCCTCAAGATGACATCGTCGCCAATGTTTGACCGGCTGACCATGAAGGAACCTTCCTGAATCATTCGATTCCGGATCTCCGTATTCAGTTCGTTCAAATCAAGGCCTTTCACCGATGAAGTGTATCGAAAGCAAACGTTCGTCCACATTCGACTTGACATCATTTCCAAGGACGGGTGTGCCTCGATGTTGTGTTGGAGGTAAGCGGCTTCTTCCATTCGAGTGTCCACCATCTTGGCCCATCCTGCATCGCCTCGGGCTCGCCAATCAAGCCACAGCTTGAGGGCATCGTTCCTNCGGGCACACTGGAGGGAATAGCGACCGAGGTCGTCGAGTTCCGAATCACTGTGGAACANGTAATGCGCTACGTTGGTGTGGTCGCATAAGCGACGAAGAACTGAGGGGGTTTTGATGAGGAAGGCGCTGCAAATCAATGGCACACCCATCATCTTGTGGGCATCCCAACAAACACTGTCCGCTTTGTCNACCCCGTCCATCAGCCGAGCATGTTCGGTTGAGAACAAACACGTTCCNCCCCATGCAGCGTCAACATGCAACCACAGACCCTCGCGATGTGCGATGTCAGCCAAAGCNTCGATGTCGTCGTATGCCCCTCGTACCGTCGTGGCGGCGGTCGCTACGATGCACAACGGCCTCAGGCCTTCTTGACGAGCAAAAGCAATTTCTTCCTCAAGTCGGTCTGGACGCATCCGCCCGTCTTCATCACATTGAACCTTGATGATGTTCTGATGGCCAATTCCGATGACATTGGCTGCCATTAAGACAGAATAATGGGCTTCTGCTGACACAAAAATGACCGTTGAACGTCCGTCAAAACCTCGCTTCGTCGATCCTGAAATCAATTGTTCACGAGCGCACAACATGCCCAGCATATTACCGTTGGAGCCGCCGGTGGTGAAGGTTCCAAACCCATCAGGAAAACCAACCATCTGGCACATCCGCTTAACGATGGTTTGCTCGATGACCGTGGCGATGGGTGAAAGCTCGTAGGTGTACATCGAATTGTTGGTCAATGCAGCAATAACCTCACCTGCGAAGGCAGGAAGGGACAAACCACCCCACAAGGGATTCATGAATTCAGGACGGTTGGTTTTCACACTGTTGGTGATGAAGAGGTCCAGGTCATCCAAGACTGAATTCATGCCGTGTCCATCAAGAGGGAGCCCTAAGTCGAGGGTTTTTCGCATGGATTGGAGGCTCAAGGAAGGGTTCACTCTGCTGTCTTCACTTGAGGACTCAATATAGCCGACCAGGCGGCGAGCAATTTCGTCAATGAAGGCNGCNGTATCCATTTCCCTCATGCCGGGTGTCTCGCGTGCCGCTTATGAGTATGTGTATGCTCGAGGATTGCCAGCCATCGNGGAAATCACATCATCCATCTCCTCAAANGCCCCTTCGNACACCCTCTTTACNGAAGGANTATTCAATTTAGGTATTTCTAACCGAACTCGCATAAATAGAGTGCTGCGAGCGTTTACATTCTCAAACAAGGCCAAATTTTATCCATAAAAATAAAAAAATTTACTTCAGTAGGCCGTCAAATATGGAAGCGTCTTCACTTCAGAAAACCTCGGGAAATACGCCTTCATTGAGATTGTTTCGGGCGATTTTCTTGAAATAATCTTATTCAACATGAATAATCATTCAGCAAGGTTGAATAGAATAACCCCCTCCCTTTGAACATGCTCGGACACATTGGAGGAAAATGGTTGGACCGCCTATTGCAGCAATTATCCAAAGAATTGCGCGCCATCGGATGGACACAAATGCAAATCGCCAGCGCCACAGGCTCAACCCAAAGCACAGTATCACGCCAAATTATGAAACCTGTGCTTGACCTTGGGGCTTCAGCGGATGAAACGACCATTGACGGGTGGGCCAAGGAACTGGCTCATTCGATGGCCCAATACGGACCGGATGCAAAGGTCGTGCGCCAACGTCTGGTGTTTGAATTGCAATTCGGAGGCGGTCAAGCCCTCCGCTATGACAAAACATTGACCGGACTTGACCTGGATGACGACCAATCCGCCCGAGCACTTCTCCGTCGTCTCGAATGGGCGACAGGACGGTTGGACCTGCGGAGGTTGAAACCCTACATGCCAGCAGTAGGGATGAACATCGCCACATGTTTGCCAGACGCATCGGGTACAGATGATGTCGCAGCATATCCCGGACGCATGACGTTGGTGGACAACGTCCTACGTCGCCATGAGACACCGGAATTCGGTGCGTCGAGCCATTTAGCGAACATGTTGCTTCAATCCAAAAAAGTGGACAGCGAGAAGGTNGCGATTCTCAATCTCCGCCCACCAACCCTTGGCGGCATGGTCGATCAAGGCGACATCAATTACATTTCAGACGAACTTGATTACAAACTCGGCTACGCCACCAAGGGCGAAATTCACGAGCACCAAGGAAGGCTGGACATCGTTTTGGACGAGGGAGCNTTTGGATGGGAGCCATCGCTGTACATTCTTGGCCCCAACCCCATGGACCTTGTTGACCGGGCGCATGCGATTATCGACGCCATGAACACGGAGTGATTTGATGAGACTTGTTCTATTTCTCACCGCTTTAATGGCCCTCTCTCCACTCACTGGCTGCCTTGAGGAAGGCGTCATTGACGTAAATAACCTCATTTGTGAACCCGTTGAACCTGGGCGGGCCAGCGATGACACACTCCGTGTACTCACGTACGACATCGCTGCCTTTTCGGAGGAGATGCTGGACGAATTCACCAACCAATCCGGATACGAAATCGAAATGATACGCACCGATGATGCTGGTGGAATTCTTGAACAAATGTTGCAAACCCAACAAGCACCCCAAGCTGATGTCGCCGTTGGATTGGACAACACCTACCTCCAAACAGCGATTGACCGATGCCTCCTTCAAGCCACCACCGTGAACGCCACCTCCTTGGACGCCGAAGCGCTGGAACCCTACCAAGGTCCGCTTGCTGTACCGTTCGACCAAGGTGATGTTTGTTTGAACTACGACGAAACCCGTGTGGATGGCGAAAACCTCACCGCCCCCACCTCGCTTTGGAACCTCACCGAGGAGGCCTGGCGAGGAAAGGTCGCTTTCCCTTCACCCCTCACCTCATCCCCAGGTCGTTCATTCATGGTGGCCACAATTGACTACTTTGAGAACGATGAGGACAACACCTCTGACGCCTTTGATTGGTGGAAGATGATGTCGGAAAACGACGCCATCATCACCACCGGTTGGACCGAAGCGTACGAAGTGCACTACAGCGGAGGCTACGGNGAATGGGTGGAGGGTCATCTTGGCGACGCCGCCATGACCGTNTCTTACTGCCATTCNCCNGGCGTGGAGGCATTCTACAGNGGNAATTGGACCAAATCCACCTCGGTTGTTCTTCCACGCACAACGTTCCACCAAGTGGAATACGCCGGCGTCATCAACGGTGCAGCGGAAGTTGATGCAGCCAATGCTTTCATCGCCTACCTCATCTCCGAAGAAGTGAACCGAAACATGCCAGAAAACAACCTCATGAAATCTGTTTTGAACGGTGGTGAATGGCCGGAAACCGAGGGCTATCGCTTCCACACCGACCAACCAACTCTAAACGCAGAGATCTCGATGGAACGCATTGGTGCTGACATGGAATCATGGTTGCAGGATTGGGCCGAAGCAACGGCTTAAGGTGTGGCTCAATGCAGCCACCTGAAAGGTTTCGATTCGTAGGTGTGCCCTACATCCACTGGATGGCCGTGGTGTTTGTTATTGCGCTTGGACTGGCGCCATTGACACTCGCCCTTGTTCGATTGTGGGCGGTCACTGGAATCACACCCTTGGAGGCATTGACCAGGGTGCATGAGCAACCTGGCGCCATGGAAGCCTTCCGATTTTCACTCGTGGAAGCCGCTGCCTCAACGGCCTTGACCGTGGCGATTGGTCTGCCATTGGCATGGTCGTTTGGCCGCTACCAGTGGAAAAGGATTCAACTTAAGCGAGCCTTGTTGTTTCTGCCCTTTGTGACGCCACCGGTCGTTGCTGCAGTAGGCTTCCTTGCTCTGTTCTCCCCGGACGGCTTGGTTCATCGCATCGGATTTGACTTCCGAGGTGAAACCGGAATCATCGGTAGGTTGGCCACGGCCACGGGTTGGTCCCATCCGGGGCATTTCATCGCCCTCGTGTTGGCCCACGTTTGGTTCAACCTCTCGCTGATGGTTCGTTTCGTGGAACCAGTGGTCGCTCAACTCGACCCGACATGGGAAGAACAACTCTCTCTTCTCCCGGCCGGCCAAACACGGCGAGGGCGGATTCAGCATCTTTGGCTCCCAGTTCTTGGACCCGCCACGTTGGTCGCTGCCTCCTACACGTTTTTTTTCAGCTTCACGTCCTTTGCCTTGGTGAAATGGTTGGCNCCCTCNTCCAACACCCTTGAATCCCTGCTGGGGGAGATGGGAGGTACCGCTGGCATCGCCGGGTACCGTGTTGAAACCAGTCTCGCCGTGTTGGGAATTGCTGTGTTTCAAATGCTTCTGATGCTGGTCATGTTGGTGATGGCTGGTCGGTTCGAACGCCGACACAGCCAGGTCTTGTCCATGCATCAAGAAGGAATGAACCGAGAACGGCATGGCCAACCGTCCCGAAGATTGGCCTGGTTTGTCAACGGCACCGTATTCGTGCTTCTCCTTCCATTGGCTTCGGTCGTTCTTTCCTCGTTTCGCGTGCGCACCGGTGGCCCGTCAGGAGCCGGCTACCAATGGACGTTGGAGGGTTGGCGCAGGGCTTGGGCAGGCGATTTTTCGACCATTCCTGTGACGGAAGCGCTCACCAATTCATTGACCTACGCCGTGATNACACTGTTCATTGCCCTCCCATTGGGCTACGCAGTGGCCTCCTGCTTGGTCACCTTAAGGGAGCGAGGGAACACAAGAGCTGCCGGCTTTTTGGATTCCTTGTGCATGCTCCCTCTTTCCATGTCAGCCGTGATGGTTGGTTTGGGAATGGTTGCAGGAATATTGAGGTGGTTTCCTCAAATGTTTTCCTTCCCCTACCTCCCTGTGGTACCTCACGTGATGTTGGTGTTGCCCTTTGTCATCCGATTAATGGTGCCTGCCATCGAACGCATTGACCCTATCTTCGCCGAACAAGCCTCGCTTCTTCCGATCGGCAAAGGGGCACATTGGTGGCATTCACGAGGTGCGTTTTTGGTGGTTCCCGCAACCATGGCGGCCTCGCTTTGCCTTGCTTTCTCCTTGGGTGAATTCGGNGCGACCTTCCTCGTCGTCCGTGTGGGGTCATGGGACTCACTGTCCATCCTCGTCGACCAAGTGGCTTCAAGGCCCAAATTTGACCCTTATGTGTTCCCAACCGCGATGGCTTTGGCAACAACGCTGATGGTGGTCACCTTACTGGTTCTCTCGCTCAATGAACGAGCACGGGCATGGAGGTCAAGGCATGATGTTTGAAATTCNAAATGGAGCCGTTCAACTCGGCGATTGGNTGGTCTTTGAAGGATTGAATCTNCGNGTGGAACCNGGTGAGATTGTGTCCGTTTTAGGTCCAAGTGGGTGTGGCAAAACCACGCTTCTGAGGGCTTCCTGTGGACTTGAGCGGTTGAAAGAAGGGCAAAGGCTCCTCAACGGAGAGGTGCTGGAAAACGCAGCCATTGTCCCAATTATCACGATGCTGTTTCAGCAACCGGTCCTCTATCCGCACCTCAACGTGGCGCAAAACATCGCTCTTGGTGCGCCAAAGACAATGTCAAAGATGGCCGTCAAGGAACGCGTCAACGAAGTCTTGCAGTCCATTGGTTTGGCCGATTTCCATCGACGTGGCACAGCTGGCCTCTCAGGAGGAGAAGCCCAACGTGTGGCGTTTGGCAGAGCCCTCATGCAAGCGCCAACGGTCATGCTATTGGACGAACCTTTTGCTTCGGTTGACGTCAAACGTCGCCTGGAATTATCGGTGATGACGCGGAGACACCTCAAAGAGCGAAACATCACGACCGTCCACGTGACCCACGACATTGAGGAGGCCAAGACACTCTCCGACCGGATTGTTCATTGGCACGAACTGGCCGTTGGTGCCAAAGAGGGTGCATCTGATGGTGAAAAATGACTGGCCAATCTTGGACCGTTGGTGGCCTGAAAGAGACCAGTGGTCTCGTCCAAAGTACGGCCTGATGTTGTTGATGTTGTTCTTGGTTCTCGGAGCACTTCCCTACGGCCTCATCAACCGTTTTTCGGCTTGGCGGGGCGTGTCCTCTCTCAAGGTCGAGATCGGATTGGATTGGGACCTTCCCTTCGTCCCGTGGATGGTCATCCCCTACTACTCGTTCTACCTCTATTTCCCCATTGCCGCCTGGATTGGCGCTTCTGAGAAACACCGCCACCACGGATTGCTCTTTTTCCAGCGCCTCGTCGTTTCCGCTTGGGTTGCCTTTGCCTTGTTTCTTATCTTCCCGGTAGAGATTGAACTCCGCTCTCAGGCCTACGGTGCAGAGGGATTCTTCGGACTGTTGATGAGTGCGCTTCACGAGGCGGATGCCCCCTACAATGCCTGGCCGTCAATTCACGTGCTGCTGAGCATCTTGGTGGTGTTCTTTGTCCGATTTGTTGGTCAAGAAAACGGTACATGGACCATGCCGCTGGCCATCGTGGCGTGGACGTCATGCGCTCTTCTGGTCGCCTCAACGGCGCTGATTAAGCAGCACTATGTGTTCGATGGAATCTCAGGAATAGCCCTTGCGTTCGGACTTTGGTACGGATGGATACGGCCCGCCCTCAACTGAAGAGGGCGCTCACGGCCTCAGCGTTGGTCAGGTAAATCGTGAGGACGACACCGGCCATGATCATCATCCAAGAACCAATCATCTTGATGTGGCCGGTTGCACGGCGCAAGAAGTTAATCATCACTTGCCGACCCATGCCCACCAGCATGGTGACGGCGATCATCAAAACGAGCAATCCAACCATAAGACCGGCGATACCGAACCCGACGGCGGTCGTGCCAAGGGTGCTGAGGAAGATGACGAAAGGCAGGACGGCCGCTGCTGTGCAGTCGATGGAGGCAGCGGCATAGCCGATGCCGTAGAGGTACATGTTGCGGCGGGGCGTAAAGGTCTCGTCAGATTCGGTTGTGCTGTATTTGTCCACGAGGTTCTGCACGAAGCCCATCACATGGGAGGTGATACCCAACAACATCATTGAACCCAACACAACGAGCAGCAACGCAATGAAGATGGCGATGTAGTGAATGATGCCCGATTTTGCAAACGCTTCGCCCATCACGAGCGCAACGACGCCGATGAGGCCGAAGAACGTCCACATGCCAAGGCCCGAAAGCACGCCGATATTGAACGAACTCGGCATGCCCGTCTTGAGTTTGCCCTGTTCGATGAGTTCGTCCTCTCGCGCCCCGAGAGAGAGGTAGTAAGAGATGAAACCAGGCAGCACAGGGAAAGCACAGGGCGAGAAGTAAACGAGGATGGAAAGAATGAGCCCCAGGACAAACACAGCGGTGAAGGAAGTCTCTGGCTCTTCCCATCCGATGCGAGAACCAAACGTTTCAGAGATGTCCTCAGTCAACGCTGTTTCCATGATGCCATCAAATTCCGCCCAACCGTCAATGGGGGTGCCGGTCGCCTGTTGGGCGATGATGTAGCCTTCCTCATCGATGATGAGGACGACCGGTATCTGGCCGGTACCGCCCGTGGTGAACAAACGCACGGGGTCGGTGGTGGAACCGTCGGCGAGTACCGCAGCCTCGGTGGACCCGAAGCCCGTGGGATAGAGCGGAACGGTGTACTCGCCTCCGCTTCCGTTCAGGACCTCTACGGATTCGTGGTACCATGCGCCGTAGGCGAAGATTTTCAGCGATTTTCCTGAAGCTTCAGCGGTAGCGTGCCATTCGTCCATATTCTGTTCGAGGTGTTCCTGTACAAGGTGGCAGTTGCTGCAGTCCTTGGCCATGAGGTCGAGCACGATGACGCTGCCCCGGTGATCGTTCAGATGAAACCAACCGGTCTCGTTGACCAACCCTGATTCAACGTCGGAGCGGTTTAGCGATTCAAAAACAACGTCTGGAATGGGAGCGGGTTCAGCGTCGGATTGGAACAACTCGTCCATGCTGTCAAACATGGAGAGGGCGGCGAAGGAAATGGCTCCGAACATCACGATGGCAATGGCAAACGCCTGCCACGTGTCCTTCTGCTTGAACACACCCCAATCGGCTTGGTCAAGCAGGCCCATGCATCACACTGGTCGCAGGTCGTAGAAGAAGGTAGCCATCAATCATATTGGCGTCATTCAATACCATCGCGAAGGAAACGCGTTGTTCTCATATCTGTAAATTGGGTGCCTTCGAGGAAACTCATGAAAGAAACATATCCAAGAGACGTTTCTAATTCGGATTTGTCTCTTCCAATGAAAACAGTACCTAAAGGAATGGGTGATTTTCGGGACCCGACATATGAGTCAAAAACGGTCCCGGTGTGGTATAGTGAACGGAAA
>PAGK01000020.1 GCA_002704515.1 Methanobacteriota archaeon | reverse complement strand
TCATTGGTCCGAAACGGCCCGACCGAGGGCATGTTCCCCGGCCTTCAAGGCGAGGGTTTTGTCGTCTACCTCACCTGTCTTGACTTCGGTGACAACGCCTGCGATTCCATGACCGAAGACATGGCGGCCACCGAGGGAGAACTTCAGTGGACGCTTGGTGAGATGCCCGTTCAAACGGTTGACGATACGCTCATTGAGGACGATGCCTCAAACGCCATGACGCCAGTGCTTGTGGGCATCGGGGTCGTGATCGCCATCATCGCCGCCGTTGTTGGTGTTCTCTACATGCGAGGGCGAGATGACTTCGACTTTGATGACGATGATGATGACGACGAGGATTACTTTGAGCAAGCCTTGTCCGCACCTGATTCAACAAGCCGCAACAAGGACGTTGACCTGACCGCATCAAAATCGCTTGATGAACTCAAAGGGTCGGGTAAATCCCTTCATACCGATGCTCCTGAAGGCCTTGCCACCTCCTCTGGCCTTGGCAGTCGAGCCGATGCGTTTGAGTTCGGCGCAACGGCTGAAGACGCTGCTGTGGAAGAGGCTGAAGAGGAAGAGTCCTGGGAGGAAGAAGCCGCTGCGGAAGATGACGGCATCACGGTTGACGAAAACGGTACCGAATGGTGGGAAGACGAGGAAGGAACCTGGTGGTACCGCGAGGAAGGCTGGGAAGACTGGGCTGTTTGGGAAGACTGATCCACACGGGACACTTTTTACAGAACCTTGACTGGGATGATATCGGAGCGACTGCTATGGATGCAAACCTGCAATCCTATTCTTTGGTGCTTCACCAAGATGCAGACCCCCGGACGGGAGGCGTCGCCGTCTGCGGCTTTACCACTGCAGGAATGGTTGGCGTCATCTCAGCCTCGCACATCATCAAGACGCTTGGACTGCGTCAACTTGGCACGGTTATGCACAAAGATTTCCCAGCTGTAGCGCTGATTCACGACGAGGTTCCAAAGCATCCCGTCCGCGTCTACCAGGGCGACGGTATTGGCGTGTTTACTTCTGAAATTCAATTTGGCACAGAGACCGACATCATGTTTGCCTCAACGGTCTTGGAATGGTTCACCAAAGGAGGATTTGACCGCCTCATCATCATCGATGGTATCACCCGTCCAGAAAAAGAACTGAGCACAGGAGAGTTGTTTGGCGTTGGCTCCATCGCTGTGGCCAGAGAGCGATTGAAACGCCTTGACATCGAACCGATTCAACAAGGCATTGTCTCCGGCATCACCGGGTTTTTGTTGGGGGAGGGCGACCGTTTAGGCATTGACATCACGGCTTTGCTTTCCGAAGCCAGCCCCATGTATCCCGACGCTCGTGCTGCTGCGTTAGCGGTTGAAGCTGTTGGCGACCTGACCGGTTTTGAAATTCCATTGACCGATCTCCTTGAGAACGCACGAGCCATTGAGGACAGCGTTCGCGACATCATCGAGAACGCCTCCCAAATGCTTCCTGCTCCAGGTGAACAGGAGGTCACGGACATCGACCCTTCATTCGGTTGATGGCTGAAGCATTGTTTGCATGATGCTCATGACTTGGTCGTGGGGCGCATCGGTGACGAAAAACGGGTCGATATCTGGGACTCTCGCTGCTGCGTGCCCTTCCGCTTGGAGCGCTTCAAACAGCGCTTCCATCTTTGGAGCCTGACCTGTGCCAGCCATATTGGGCAGGTCGTCCATGTGGTAGAGGGTGTGTTCCCGGCTCATCAAATCAGCCGCTTCTGCGATGTAGCGGACGCTTCTGCGCAGTTCACGTTGGGCGTATTCGCTGTCTGCCTCGCTCCATTCAAGTCCCATTGTTCGATGTGCCGCTAACGCCTTTTCGGAAGGGAAACATGTTTCCAACGCCTTCGTTTCTGTCATCCGCCCAGCGATTTCAGCGTCCCAGAGGGGGCCCACCCACAAAGGTCCGCTTGAACGTGCAAGGTGTTCGGGTTCAGGATGTTGGACGAAACGGTAGGTCCCGTCATCTTGCCTGACCCTCCAACCCATCGACGCCAAGACCTCCGAAGCACCGTCTCGACTGCGCCGTACTTTGACACTCACCCGAACATGATGGCCATCGAAAAGGGAGAGTACCGGCTCAATGTATCGGTCATGCCGGGCGGCGGTGGTCGCAATCAAACCCAGTAAAACCCGTACCGCATCATCGTGTGCATAGCTGTCAACGATTCCTTTCGCCCCATACCGGCGCTGCTGAGATGAGGCGCTTGAGCCAGTGAGGGCAGCGGTATCGGTTGCCGTAACCTCAAGGAAAGCGACCCTTGAGAGCCCCTGAATCGCCGCATCCAAGAAGTTGACCGGAGAGCCAAACGGGTCGAGGTCAACCCACTGGTAGGCGGCCTCCATGAGCGAAATTCTCGCATCGTTTTGCATGATGAAGAGGCCGTTGTGCATGCCCCCACTGGGGAGGCGATCATACCGGTCGTCTTCCATAGCATGGTCCACCTGTGCCTCTGGAGGATAACGTTCGTGGGTTTTTTTCAGCCACTCCAACGCTACCTCGTCGAGGTCATTGGCTGTAATTCGGAGTCGTTGTTGGTGCTCCGTTGGGATTTCGTTTCGCCATCGGCGAACACGAACTCCAGTGGCGCATAGAGCGTCCAAGGCCCGCAGGTCATGGCCCGGTTTGACCAACCAATCGTGTTCCAACGCATCGGCCAATAAAAGTACAGACCGGGTGCGAGCCGGTGCCATGGCAGGATTCAGGAAGCCTGGCCCAGTCCGCTTTGCAGGACCGCGAGGCATGTGTGTGGGGCGTTCTTGGTCGGCTCGCAAATGGACCAATGTTTTGCCTTCCATCCACAGATGGCCAGCGTTCTCTACCGGTGCGGGACCGTCGGCCATGACCATACCAGTCAACGCTCCCTCATGACCGCACCGATGCTTCAAATCCTCAATAGTGAGAGAATTCGACGCCTTCAATCGCGTGAACGACCTTATGTCCGTGGTCTCGAACATGGCCAACCAAGGCGACGCCTTGCATTCGCTTGGTCAACCACTCCAAGATGTGTGGTGCTTGGTCTGCATCCACAGCGAGCACCATCCCCATCCCCATGTTGAACGTCCTGTACATCTCCCTGGTTTCAACGCCTCCAGCGGCTTGAAGCCATTCGAACTCTGGAAGAACGGGAAGTGGAGTATGGATGTCCCAACCCAGCGTTGGATGAAGGCGGAGGAGGTTGGACAATCCACCTCCTGTGATGTGGCAGATGCCACGAACGTCGGCTACATTGAACCCTTCACTGCCTCGAGCAGCGTTGAGGAGGTCAACCACTGGGTCGCAGTAGATACGCGTGGGATTGAGCACCACCTCGCCCAGCGTGGGCTCACCCTCGGTCCAGCGCATCAGTGAGCGCCCGGGATGTTCAGCGACAAATGGTGCAGCGTCCGTGTAGGTCAATCCTACATGGTCCACGATCTTTCGAACCAGTGAATACCCGTTTGAGTGGATGCCAGAGGCGGGTAGTCCAATGAGAACATCCCCGTCTTTGAGGTGTTCACCGGTGATGGCTTCTCCTTTTGGAAGCCAGCCAAGGGCCGTTCCTGAGAGGTCCAACTCTGTAACAATGCCCGGAAGCGATGCGGTCTCACCACCCGCAAGCGTGACCCTTGCTTGACGGCACGCCTCGGCAAGGGAGGCGCCAAGAGCAGCGTGGATAGCAGGGTCGGGTTTGGGCACGGCCACATAATCCACAAAGGCGATCGGTTCGGCTCCAACGCAGAGCAAATCGTTGACGTTCATGGCCATGCAATCAACGCCGACGCCACCCCATTGTTCGAGCATGGTTGCAATTTGCAATTTGCTGCCAACTCCATCGGTGGCCATCGCAAGCAGGTTATCGCCGAATTCAATGAGTCCCCCGAATCCACCGGGGAGGTCAACTGGAGCACCTGGCGTTCCCGGTTGGCGAACGCTCTTTGACAAGGCACCGATCAAGGAGGCGACGGCTGACCCTTCGAGGTCAATGTCAACCCCTGCACTGGCGTAGTCCATGGGCTCACTCATGGTCCATCCATCGGTTGGCGTTTCATGAAGCAATCGCTTGAGTTTCAAGCACCCATCACGCGGCGAGTGATCGAAATGAGCTCCCCTAAGCTTTCGTGAAGCCGGTGCCCGTCGTTCACGATGTGAAGCGAGACATGGGGGTAGTTGGAAGCCATTTGGTCGCTGTTGGCCAGTGGAACGACATCGTCCGCAGACCCGTGGAGGATGATGGTGGGATGGTGAACATCAGGCCAGGAATGGGTACGAGCGACCTCGACAAATGACCAAGGCATCACGACCGGTTCCTCCCACCCCGGTGGATGGAATGCATGTTCTCCATTTTCTTCCCATGCCTTCATGCCTGCATCACCGAGGGTTTTGGCAACCAAATCATCGTAGCCAAACGCCGGTGCGAGAAGGACGAGCCGAAGGTTGGCATCCGGGCGTTGAGCAGCAGCATTGGCGGTGGCCAATCCCCCAAATGAAGAACCGATGAGCACATCAAAAGGCCCGTGCTCATCGATGGCTTCGAGCACCACTCGAGTTTGAGCAGCCTGATCCCAGCCATATTTTCGCATATCGAGCGTCAAAACGTCCCACCCCTGGGCGCGCATCCATTCGGCTTTACTGCTGTCCGTGCTTGACCACAGCCCATGGGCAAAGGTGACCTTCATAATGTGTAGACGCCGTTCACGCTACATGGATTCTTCGCTAACCGGCGTTCTCCACATGACAGGTCTGGAGGGTGGAAATGAGGGTCTGCAAAGCGAAACAGTTCCAGTGGAAATGAAGGGGTTCTCTCTGTCGCGAAGAATCATTATATCCCATCGGCCATGTTCTTCATTGTCCCGGAGGTGAAATTGATGTCGACGATGCAAGAATTTGACCTCCCAGCTCGCTGGACTTCTTTGCTTCAAGACAAGTACTCCGAAGCCATCCACAACTTGGCCAAAATGTGGCCAGACGAGGGGTCGCTCGAGGTCTCTTTTCGAGAGGTTGAGGGATATGACCATGAGTTTGCGCAGGACATTTTGAGCAACCCCGACCACCATTTCAGGGCAGCCAATCAAGCGCTTCGTCAATTTCTTCTCGATGCAGGCGAAGGCAATCTGATGCCATTCGTTCGCATCATCCACCTCCCAAGCGACCAAGTTCGCACGGTTTCTCAACTCCGGGCTGATGACATTGGACGCATGATCGCCATTGATGCAGTGACCACCAAAATCACCGGCGTCCGCCCTCGCTTGTATTCTGCCGTGTTTGAGTGCGTTGCCTGTGGCCACACCATGGAACTCAATCAGCCCAATGAACAAGAACTCATCGAACCGCTGGAATGCATCCAAATCGACGGAGGTTGCGGCCGACCGAAACGCCAGACAAGGTTCATTCTCCAACAGCAAGCCTCGCACCTCATCAATTCCCAGTTTGTTGAACTCCAGGAACTTCCTGAGCAGATGAAAGGCGGCATTCAACCGGAACGCATTCTCTGCATCGGTGAACAAGACTTGGCTGGCCGTTTGAACCCCGGTGATCGCGTGAAAGCCAACGGCGTGCTCTTCATTCGCTCGCAACGAAAAGGGGGCAAGGACACGCCTGTGTTTGACATCTTTTTGCGGATTCATTCCCTTGAGCGTCAAAACATTCCGCTTGAAGAAATCATCATTTCGGAGGAAGAAGAAAATGAAATCAAGGACATTGCACGCGATGCCGGCGTTTACGACCTGCTGACACGCAGCATTGCTCCGTCCATTTTCGGCATGGAGCGCATCAAGGAATCCCTTATGCTCCAATTGTTCGGAGGAGAAGCCCAGGTCAACGAAGATGGGACGCGAAACCGTGGCGACATTCACATCCTCTTGATGGGCGACCCCGGTGTGGCAAAATCACAACTTTTGCACTACATGTCCACCATTTCACCTCGTGGCCGGTTTGCATCCGGGCAATCAGCTTCAGCGGCCGGTTTGACCGCCGCTGCCGTTCAAGATGCCGCCGCCGATGGCCGTTGGACGTTGGAAGCCGGCGCCCTGGTGCTCGCTGACCTTGGCCTCGCTGCCATTGATGAATTCGACAAGATGAACACGGCGGACCGTTCAAGCATGCACGAAGCCATGGAGCAGCAGAGCATTTCGATTTCAAAAGCGGGCATCAACGCAAGCCTGCGTACACGGTGTGCCGTGTTGGCAGCGGCCAACCCGACCAGTGGGCGCTTTCAACCGATCAGCGATGCGCCGTTCACGTCCCAAATCAACCTCGCTCCCCCGCTCATTTCTCGGTTCGACATCATCTGGTTGATGACCGACACACCAGATGGTTCTCGGGATCAAAAGATTGCTTCACACATCATCGAAAACCGACTCAAAGGCAGCAGCGAATTGCTCGTGAAGGAGGGAACAATTCCCGATCCAACTCGCTCCGCGGCTCAACGCAAAGATGCCAAGAAGGTGGATGGGAAGTACGAGATTTTGCCCCGCGACCTTTTGCGAAAGTACGTGGCCTATTCCAAGCGGACCTTCCATCCCAAACTGGATGACGAAGCAACAGCGAAGATCGTGGCCTATTACGTTGAAACTCGGAAGAGTGGAGGCGACTCCGAAGACAGCGTGGCCATCACGGCCCGTTCCCTTGAAGCGCTTTCACGCTTGGCGGAGGCCAGTGCACGCATTCGCCTCTCCGACATGGCCACGGCTGATGATGCCGAACGAGCCATTCGCCTGACCAAGACCTGGCGCCACGAACTCATGGGCGAAAACTTCGACCTGACCACCATTGAATCGGGTAAGAAAGGCAAGGTTCGCAACCAAGAGAAGCAAATCATCGACATTGTGTCGGTCCAGCAAAACGACTCAGGGACCTCGGCTAATTTGCTTGATGTTCTCACCGAGGCTGAACGCCGGGACATTCCACGGAGCAAAGCCGAGGACATCATCGACAAGTTGTGCCGCGATGGACGCATGATGCGCCCCTCAGGGTACGATACGCTTCAGGTCGTTTGAGTTTCAACCAAGGGTTGTGCTCATGAAGGGTGAGCGCGTGGCAAGGTCATGGCCGATGAACCCCAAGGTGACGTTCACCGTTCCTCGGCCTTGAATCCTGAACAAATGGGGTTCATGTGTGGGCTTGAGGTTCATCAGCAACTGGCGACGGGCAAACTTCATTCGCGTGAAAGCGGAGAACTCTACGACATCACCATCGACACGCTCCCAGAAGATTGGCCTCGTTTTGAACGCCGCTTGCGAGCGAGCCGGGGTGAAGGCGGGGCGGTCGACGTAGCGGCAAGGTTTGAGTCCAAGCGCAACCGCACGTTCGTTTACGCACAATCTCCAAATGCCGGGCTCATCGAACTTGACGAACAACCTCCCTTAGCGTTGGACGAAGACGCCGTGGACATCACGTTGACCGTCGCAGCCTTGCTGAATTCAAACCCCGTTTCGCTCATACAAACCATGCGAAAGACGGTCGTTGACGGATCCAACACCAGCGGGTTTCAGCGAACCTCACTCATCGCTACCGACGGCGTTCTTGAAACGGAGGGAGGCCCGGTTGGCATTGATGTGGTGTGTCTTGAGGAAGACAGCGCCCGGAAGCTGGACACCGTAAGTGTCCCTCACGGTCAACAGGTGATTTACAACCTCGACCGATTGGGGTTGCCATTGATTGAAATCGCCACCTCGCCAGATGTGCTTTCCCCCGACCATGCTCAAACCACGGCCATCGCCTTGGGGCGTGTCTTGCGCCGTACGAGGCGCGTTCGCCGTGGCCTCGGCAGTATCCGCCAAGACCTCAACGTCTCCATTGGTGCAGGTGACCGTGTTGAGATCAAAGGGTGCCAAGACCTCAACTGGATTCCCCAAATCATTCGCCTTGAAATGGCCCGCCAACTTCACTTTTATCGGCTGGCCAACGACCTCAGGAAAGCGAGCAAACTCCCGCCACTCCCCGCTCATCGGAACCTTGACGACGATGCCGTTGAACAAGCCGTTGCTGACGCCGTTGCCCAATCCCTTCCACTTGACCTTCATGACGTTTCAGAAGTCTTCGGAGGCACACAGTCCGGCATGGTGGCCGATGGCCTTTCCAGTGGTTCGATCATGATGGCACTGCCCCTCAAAGGGCTCCTTGGACACCTTGGAACAAAAGCCCACGATGAAGAGGGAGCCCAACTCCCTCGTCTCGGGCGTGAACTCGCTGGTGCCGCAAAACTGGCTGGGGTCAAAGGCATCTTCCACGCTGACGAACTTCCAGCCTATGGCATAACAGAAGACGAGGTCAAAGGCGTTCGCGATCAACTCAACCTTGGTCAAGAGGACGCCTTCGTTCTGTGTTGTGCGCCAGAATGGCAGGCGAACCTTGCACTGGAAGCCACCCTCAATCGCGCCCGTCTTGCTTGGCACCGGATCCCACAAGAAGTTCGAAACGTTGTGGTGAAGAAAGGGGCACCAGAAGATGGAACCACTTCCCCCATGCGTCCCCTGCCAGGACGCTCACGGATGTATCCGGAGACGGATGTTCCTCCTCAACGCTTGTCCCCTGAGCAATGGGAGGACGTGGTCAAGGATCTACCCATGTCGGACGCTGAACGTGCACAGCGCTTGTCAACCTACGGCATGTCGGTTGACCAGTCCGAGCAATTGCTCGCACGAGAACTTGATGACCTGTTTTGTGAACATGCTGCAGAACTCCCATCGAAAGCGTGGGCCGCTCTTTTGTTGAATCACGACACTGAATCGCCGAAGATGCTTGCCAACATCCTCACGCTACGTGAGGAAGGGGCTCTTGCCCGAGACCACGTTGAGGGTGTGGTCGAAGCTCACCGTGGACGAGAGGTCGGACTTGAGGACCTTCGCCAACATTGCCTTGAAAACGACCTCGCGCCAGCCGACATTGGTGGGTTAGAAGAAGTGATTCAGGGCATCGTCAATGAACGCTTGGCCTTTGTCCAAGAACGGGGCATGGGGGCCATGGGCCCATTGATGGGAGTTGTTATGCAGGCGGCTGGCGGTGCTGATGGAAAGGAAGTGAGTGCCTTGCTGCGGGCCGCAATCCAGGCCGTGTTGGAGTGAACGACGCATGAGGCGTTCACTGATTTTCTTTGTCGGCCTCTTCCTCTTCTTTTTCACACCCTATGCCTCGGCAGCAACCTGGTCACCGGCTTGGGAACAGGACGTCGGTCCGGGCTACATCACCACTTCACCTGTATCGGATGGTGAGCACGTCTACGTCCGTACCTCTGGATTTTGGACGGGCGAAGAGCGGCCAGAAGTGAAAGCATTCACTCATGAGGGGGTGCCAAAATGGACGCATGTCAGTCCGACCACCGTTCAACATGACATGTCCCCCCTCCTTCTCGTGGAGGCGGGCAGCGGGGCTTGTGGCCAATGGCCTGACCTGCTGCTGGTCGGCTGGGCCAACGGTGATTTTACAGCGCTTCATCCGTCGAACGGCACCTTGGTTTGGCAGGTGAACACCACGGTGAAAGCCTGGGGGATCACAGGTGCCTCGATGATTGATGCAGACAACGTGGTCGTTCCAACACGAGAGGGTTTGATGCAGGTTTGCTTGGCCAGCGGTCAGAAAAATTTTGAAATTCAACTGAGCAATGGCTGGCGAAACGGTGTGGCGAAACAAGGGGAAACGTACTGGGTGGGAAGTGAAACTGGCTCGCTATGGGGTGTTCACAGCAACGGGACCATCTCCTCATCCGTGAACCTTTCAGGGTTCTTGCGCCATGCTCCGTTGGTGGTTGACCATCGATTGTTACTTCACGTGCAAGAAGCCGCGTCGAGTTCCCTCTACGTGTACAACACCACCTCTGCTTCGCTTGGGCTCATCGCCACGCTGGGCGGCTCTCCAGGCG
Source organism: Methanobacteriota archaeon (assembly GCA_002704515.1). Lineage (GTDB taxonomy): Archaea > Thermoplasmatota > Poseidoniia > Poseidoniales > Poseidoniaceae > Poseidonia. Next base: position 28,818 of record PAGK01000020.1, on the reverse strand, counting down.
TTCCATTGCAGCTCGACCAAACGTTCGTTTTTGGCGATAGTCAAGGGCTCACTTCTGTTCGTTGTGGCGAGCAATGCCTCATTGCGGACTCGTTGCCTACTTGGGTAAATGGAGAGATGGCCTTCGTTTCTGGAAATCAGATTTTCGCTCCCGTGAATACGCTTGAAGGTGGGTGGATGACCGCTTTGCTCAATGAAACAGGTGAATTTGCAAACATTGAGCTCTTCTCAACGCCGTACGATGGATACGGCACATCGGCCCCTCACGAATCGTCGTCAATGCTGTATCTCGGAAACGATGCAGGCGTGTTGATGGCCTTTGAACGCGAAGAAACGACGGTACAGGAAGCCATCGAAGCAAGTGAATTCGACGGCATGGCTCTCTTGGGAATCCTCGGCATCGCGTTGGTTCTTGCAGGTTCCGCTGCGATGGCAAAGCGAAGCCGAATGAACGAGGCGTGGGGCCTTCTTTCCTTTTCGGCTTTGGTGATCGCACTTCTCATGTTGCCCGATGTTTCCAACGCTTGGAACGACGTGCTTACCGAAGCCCCCTCCAATCCACCCGAGGAAGAATGGGACCCTTCGTGGCCAGAGGCTTGGCTGGAGACCCAGGTCGTGGTGTTTGAACTCCCTGAAGAAACCGTGACGTTAGGTGGTCTGGTGGGCCACACGACGGTTTGGAGCTTGACGCAAGATGCTGCCTCCCAATTGGAAATCAACATAGTCTCGGAAGACACGAGCCTCGGCCTCTATCTTACCTCAATCAACGGGACCAGCGCAAGCGGATGGGAATATGCCATCAATGGAGAACGTGGTAACTATGCGATTGATGTCGCTGCAGTAGAATCAACCCTCGTCTTGCGATGGAGTCTTGCCTAAGGGTGGCAACCCTCAAGGCTGTCGTCCTTGTCGGAGGGGTTATGTTCCAAGCGTTGGGGGTGCACGGCCCGGAGCTCTCCCCCCTCGGCTCAATGCTGTTGGACATTGCTTTGGTCTCCGCCGCCTTTGCGTTCCTTCTCTCAGCACCGCGAGCAAACCGCATGACGGCTGCCATGCTGTTGACGATGGTGGTGGCCACGACTGCCGTCCGGGTTGTCATGCAACCCTTGCCCAACGTCCAACCGGTCACGGTGGTCGCGCTCTTGGTGGGTGCTCACCTCGGAGCAAAGCGAGGGGTCGCCTTCGCCATCCTTGTCACGCTCCTGTCCAACCTTCTCATCAGCCATGGATGGTGGACGCTGTTCCAAGCGATTGGATGGTCAGTGGTTGCGGTGATGGGAGCCAACGCCCGACTGATCGAGGAAGGCCGTCTTCAGATGCAACGCTTGTGCATGTTTGCCGTCATCTCAGCTCCGCTGTTTGGCCTCATCTCTACGCTTTCCTTGGTCTCCTCAGAAATGTCGCTCGGCCAGTTCATGGTCTTGCTCGCCCAAGGTTTGCCATTTGACGCCATTCACGCCCTTGGAAACCTTGCTTTTGCTGTATGGACTGGAGCCTTGCTCCACCATTTCCTCAGCGGATTGACCGCCACCGAAGAGGAAGTCTTGGCGGTTGGTGACGTGCATGGCCTCGATGCATGACGCACCGACCATGGCCCTTGTCGTCCGGCAAGACTTGGCGCTTACCACGGGAAAAATTGCCGCCCAATGTGCCCATGCCGCCGTTGATGTGGTCCGAGCGGCTCGTCGCACCCGTCTTCTTGAGCGCTGGCGAGCCGGCGGTTCAAGGAAAGTTGTGTTGGCGGTGGATGACCTTGACCGAATGAGGGAATTGCATGCGTCGGTCCCCAGCGGATGTTATGCTTCTTTGGTGACCGATGCTGGGCGGACAGAAATACCAGCAGGAACCATCACTGTACTCGGCTTAATGGGACCTCGTCGAACCATGGACACCCTTGTCCGCCATTTGGAAACATTGTGAGGTGAGCGTGTGGGATTTCGTTCGTTTCTTCACCGCCTCACCGCACCTCGCCCCTCCAACAAGGTCACCAATGCATCGGTAAAACTCGTGTGCGTGGTCAATCAATCGCTCAAGATGGGCAAGGGGAAAATCGCTGCACAGGTCGGCCATGCATCCGTTCAGGCTTTTTTGGAGGCTGGTGTTTCCCACCCCTCTTATGTCGAAGCGTGGTTGGCATCAGGCCAGAAAAAAATTTGTTTGAAAATCCCGGCCGGGTCGTCCTTTGAACCCTTGATGAAGCAAGCACGGGAACATGAAATCCCGTTCCATCTGGTTCGGGACGCAGGACACACACAGATCCCGAAGGGTTCGTCGACGGTGCTCGCCTTGGGTCCGTACGATGAATCGGCCCTCGACGGATTGACTGGACACCTGAAACTGTTGTAATCATCGCATTGATGAAGGAGAGCGTGAACCCGTTTCCATGCGGGAATACCCTTCATCGCGAATTGATTTCCGCTCCGACACCGTCACCCAACCCACCAGCGCCATGCGGGAAGCCATGCACCAAGCACCGGTGGGGGACGATGTTCTGGGCGACGACCCGACCGTAATAGCGCTCCAAGACCGAGTTGCGGCTCTGTTTGGAAAAGAAGCGGGCCTCTTCGTCGCCTCAGGGACGATGTCCAACGCCATTGCCCTGCGAACCCACACCGTCCCAGGTGACGAGATCGTATGCGACAAAACCGCTCACATCTATCGGTATGAGGGAGGCGGTTATGCCGCTCTGTGCGGCGCTTCCATCGCTCTTGTGGACGGGGTCAGTGGCCTCATGACGCCTGAACAAGTTCGCTCGGCTGTTCGGAAAGCCGAAGGCTCGGGAAGCCACTATCCAAACGGTTCCTTGGTGTGTGTGGAGAACACATCAAACCTTGGGGGAGGCTCCTGCTATGACCAAGAGACGTTTGATGAAATCGCACGTGTAGCGAAGACCCTCGGTTGTTCGACGCACATCGACGGCGCTCGAATCTTCAATGCCTCCATTGCCACCGGCGTGGATGTTGCTCGAATGTGCGAACACTACGACTCGGTTTCAATCTGTTTTTCCAAAGGCCTCGGCGCTCCTGTCGGTTCAGTGCTGGTCGGGTCGGCGGCTTTCATCGCTAAGGCCCACCGCTGGCGCAAAATGTTCGGCGGCGGCTGGCGACAAGCGGGTATGCTCGCTTCGGCATGCTTGTACGCCCTCGACCATCATGTTGAACGGATGAGCGAAGATCATGAGCGTGCTCGCCGTATTGCGACGATGTTGAACGACCTCCCGATGTTCACCGTTGATTTGAACACGGTTCAGACCAACATGATTTATGCCCAGACCGTTGAACCTGCCGCGAAGGTGGTTGAACAGTATGCAGCCAATGGCATTGACATGTTCGATTTGAGTGAACATCGCCTTCGGGTCGTGGTTCACCTTCACATCACCGAGGAAGACGTTCAGCGCTTTACCGAAGTCTCCCAACGCTTGTTTGGTTGATTCTTCAAATAGGCTTACCCGACAAATACAGTATGTCCTCCAGCGTTCGCGACACGCTTTGTAAACACAACTCAGCTTCAGAGGAGACTGAACATGTCTGCGACTGGTGTCAATCCATCATCGATTTTCAGCCACGAAAGGGATGGCAAATTCAGCTTCCGGCTGAACAACATGAACGTGCGATCTCTTTGATTGGCAATCCTGGTTCAACTTCCGCTCGAAAATGGAACACGCTGTCTGACAACACGCATCACCTTGACCACGTCCAATGGGCTCGTTTGCCCGAAGCCAGCGAACCCATTGCGCAGCCGCCCCATTCGTGGGATGCTTTCCAGGACTTGGCAGACGCTGTCCTTCGAGGAGACGGTCTTTCGCTTCAGCAAGAAGCCATGCTGAGGGAAGGAATCGTGTTTCACGATGAATCCACGCTGCGGTACCTCGACTCAACGTGGAATTTGAACGGCACACCTCTCCCTGGACTCAGCCTCTTCGTCGCTTTTTCGCTCTTTGCCGACGCTGAAAAGCGAAAGGGATGGAACATTCCAGCGTTGTTGTTGTGCGTAACCTCGGTGAATCCTGAACACCGACAGCAATCGCCCATGATGCAACGNTATTTCCCGGGNCCTCGCGACCTGCGCCCTCCNTACCGGCCTCTTGCTTCGATGTTGACTTGGCTTTCCACGCGACTCAAAGTCGACCGTACCCTTGACATGCGGCCAGAGGATTGCGTACCCATGATGGCCTGGTCTCATGACATTCAAACGCGTATGTTTGGCCGCCAACCTCGGAACATGGAAGGCATGTTCCGAAACGCCCTCTCCAACCACCCCCCGGGGCTGTTCCATGTTTACGACTCGCCATGGATGCGGGCATGGCAAGACCTCGAATCCACAGTCCATCATTCAGAGACTCAGAAGTGGGCCCTTGACTTGAATGCGAAAAACCTCCGTTTCCGTATTCGGACCAAATCTGGTTTNTTGCGTTTGATTAAAGTCCCCAGTGAACCTTCTCTCTGGGCTCTCTTGTCATCGCTTGCCCTTTCGCCCTTGAACTCCGAAGCAGGCTCTCTGCTCATGAGTTTGCAACACAACTGGGCGGTTCCTTATGTTGAGAAGCCTCAACCCTCCAAACCCCTTGTTCGATCAATGGAATTCTGCCATGACATCATGAATGGGTTGGATCAAAAAGTGTTCCTTCAAAACGCCAAAGNCCTCATCATTGGTCGCCTTGGGCACGTCTATGAAATTGCGGTTGGCCATGGTCAACATGGGGCGCCTTACACCATTCAGCACGTTGTTGATGTCGAACCAAGCCTGAAACGTCCCATTTGCATTCACAGTGGCCGTTTTGCCAATACGCTTCCGTTGGGCGACACCATGGGGGGCGTTGTCCTGTCGATGGTCAACGATGTCGTGGCCTCAAACGACGTAGAGAGCCTTCAACACCTCTTGTTTTCACAGCCCCCTTTCGGTTTCCCACGGCAAAACATCCCGTTGCCTTGGTTGAACGCTCTGGATGCAGAGGCCCTTTCTCAGCAGCTGGGGTATCAATACTTGTCCGACAGGCTTCGCTGGTACCAACGGGACGTTCAACCAGAACGAGACCGCCAGCCGCGGCAAGGTCTTCATGAACTCCTCCTGCGGAATCGATTCAATGGNCGAAATCGTTCACGAACATCCGAACGATGGGTGGCACGCTTTCATACTGTCTTCGACCAAGAAGGACGCTTCCCCCATGATGAGTTGGTAGCCGAATGGCGAACGACGGTTACCCCGTACCTCGGTGGAAATGAACCCCAACCAATGGAAGGTGAATTCTTTGGTCGCCACGCAGAGGGCTACTTCAACCGCCATTACCATCATCTTATGCCCCATCGGCGAATGGATGACATCCATGATGAAGGCGACATCCGGGATGGAGAGCGTCGATGGTGTGAGGTCTTTGCCCGGGTTTGGGAAGTGTTGGTCCACCAGCCCTTGGGCTCAACGTTCAATCTCCCGGCTGAAAATGGCTTGCCGATCACGTTTGAGCACACGGCCCTGCAGGTTACTGTCCGGTCGGACATTGAACGTCAGTTCTTGATGCGAATTGGCCGAGTTTTGGGCTATGTGAAGCACGACGACTCAGAGGCCTATTCNATGTTCATTCGTCGAGACCATCCTCGTCCGAATGCACGTCTTCAATTGACCGATCTGCTTCGAGATACTCAGAATCGGCAACGTGTACGTGGAGCACCACCACGTTGGTGGAATTACGCTGACGTCGTCGCCCCACCGAATGCAATGCCGCATTTCCGTTGGCAACTTCAGATCGACCATCGAGATGCAAGGCGACCGATACCGGTTGATCCTCCNGCCGACCGNGATTTCATTCCCGACGGTCTCTTTGGATGAAGGCAAACGCCAAACCGACGGCCATGACAGTGGATGCCGTTGAAAGGAATGGGGTGTTTTCNTCGGATTCGTCATCTCCTCCACTCTCGTCCACCGTTTCAAGGACGATTGGCAAGATTTCGTAAACAAGGTGGATTTCCAAGTCATCGCCGTCGTGAGGTGTGGGGAGTGTGAGCGTAGCGGTGCCTTCGGTTGCATTGCCCAGGCTGATCATGTCTCGAACGACATGGGGGTANGTTCCCTGCCCGTTCGACCCTTCTTCATAATCTGCAGCCGACTCTACGACCCACGCAGCGACGTTGAAAGTCATGTTTTCCAGATGACGGTCATCGATGTCGAGTGCCCAACCGATGGTTCCCGATGTATTGGTCGTCGGCGTCCAAGAAAACAGGGTTGTACCTGCGCCCAGCGCAAGGTCTCGCTGAGCGAGGCCTGTGAATTCTTCCACGCGGTTATCGTGTTCGTTGTCGTGAACGTCCAACGCCGAATTCTTACCGGGNTTCTTGACCGTTCCGTTGAACACTGAACCAGGGGGCGAGTGGGAGTAATCNGTCAAATGCGCATAGCGGTCTCTGAAACGTTGCTCCAAAACTTCCTCTCCGAAGGGGTCGCTGAAGGTTGAATGGATGTGATATGGCGTNAGGAGCCCCTCTTCATGCACTTCTTCGAGTGCATGTTCAACGTACACGCAGCTGTCGCACCACGTTGCCGTATAGACTTCGACCACCGCGCCCAAATCACTGAGGTTGTGGGTCATCGTACTGGCGTTGGTGGCTTTCGTTGACTGACCTCCAAAGATCATCCCGTTGTCAACTTCAACGGAGGGCAGTGCGCTTGCTGACCCGCACCCCATCATCAAAGCAACAACCACGAGAACGGACAAATNGCGACAACGCATGTACTATCGGAGTCGCCGAAGGGATATGAAACCCTCTTGCAGTTGTTCATTCCTTCAAGGATACTTCTGGCCATCTTTGTTGGCACCAGTGGCGTCGTCGCCTTCGCTGCCAAACAAGACCTGTCCTTCTGGGAATTCTCCGTTCTGGTATCGGAGGTTGAGTTCCTCGAGNCGACTCTTGATGCCTGCGCCAGAGCGTAGCACTGCTTTCGCAATGGCGTTGAGGTTTCCATGCTGGAGGCCCATGCGGGTGAGAATGTTGTACATCACGCATCCTGCGACCATAGAGATGGCAACGTTGGAGGTGGGAGCATCCACGCTTGGCTCACCGATGTGACTCATCACGCCAAAGAAGGCCTGCATCACTGCGTGGAGCTGTGGTTCGCTGAGGCGCTTGGCCAAACAGTCGTTCAGGTTCTGAGCCACCTTGTCCAGTTCGTCTTCACGCGCGGCGGCAGCGTTGAGTTGGTTCGGTTTGGCAGCCCAGCGTTGCCTCACTCGCTCTTGGTAGTGCTGCATGATGACTTTTCGAGCGTTGATGAGTTGCTTTTGAGTGATTTCGTAATCCTCCATCAGTTGCTTTTCGTTGATGCTGATGGTGCGGAACCACTTGGTNGCGATGGAAGCAATGGCCAAAGACATGATTTGCAAATTTTCTTGGTCGCTGCCACCACGTAGTTCAGGGTGCTGCTCGCCACCTGCTCGGCAGATGGAGGTCTTCGGGCACTTGAGGCGACGGCGTTCACCAGGTGTCAAGGTCTTTCGGACCGCCTCTTGGGCGGGNGTCAATTTTCGAGCTGCTGCACGAGCCAATGGTTCAACGGCTGCAGCAAGATCCTTGCCGAACATGACGCGAATGGTGGACATGAGTTGGACGTACATGGGGTCGGTGTCGCGCTGAGAACTTCGGTCCAATTGTGCCAATCGCCGGGCAATTCGGCGTTGTTGCTGGCTCAGGCGTTGGCCTGCAGCATCAAAGCGGTCTCCGAAAGGATTCATTCTGCCACCCATTCGGGCGCCTGCATGGGCAGCATCACGGTTGACGGCTTCGTTGTGGCGACCTTCACCCAACGAACTTCCACTGTTGGTATCGGCATCCGTCGTGATGTGCTCGTGCACAAGTGAACATTCATCGCATATGCCCTCTGCTCGAACAAGGTCAATCGTCAAGTTTCCGCCACAATCATCGCATTTTGTTTTCATCTTTTCCAACTCCAAGGTTTATTTCCTGTCAGTGTATATAAAGAATGGATTCCCATTTCACAGACTTTTTGACCTCTCAACCTTACCGAGATTTCAGACATCGAGTTTCTGTCAAATTCGTCATATAACGGACTCATGCCCATTCTTCCCCCAACTGCCTTTCTTCATGTTCTTCTCCAGTACTTAATAGTTGTGCCCTCATGACCGCCGAATCATGAACATGAATAATTCATGTTTACAGCCAGCGCATTCGCAAAACGACCCTCAGAACTTCAAACAACATGATCGTTCAGGCCACCCGAAGTCACCTTTACTCGATACATTCAAGGTTAACAAAGAACAGAAATCAGTCAACCAAAGTCTCATGGACAATCACCTTCAAGAAGTGTCGGATGCACTTCCAGTAACAGGGCGGGTGAACATGGACATTCAAAGTAGGGTATCCTCCGAATATGTCCCTGCGGGTGAAGGTTGCCCGGCATGGCTTTTCGATGCCCTCTGCCAACCCTTGGACCATGGTGCCTTCATGGTGCTTCACCCAACTGAATTGCATCGCCAACATCTGCTTGAGCGCCTCCATGCGGCCGGCGTGGTCGTTGCACCACAATACCATTTGACGCTCAACCGCCTGGTTCGTCTTCTCCATGTTGATCTCCGTTTACCGGTGCTCCTCGATGACGAGGCGAGCACGTTCATGGCCCTTCATGCTCGATGTGTTGCTGCAGCCGAAAACGCAGAACTGCCTTTTCTTTACACGCCAGGTGTTGGCACATGGACCCTCACCAAAACCCGTCGTCTTCAGCGCCTTCACACCGAATTGCTTCAACTCCGCCGACCCTTTGCCTGGGAGGGTGACCCCGGTGCCGCCGTGTTTCACAACCTCTGTTTGGAGGTAGAAGCTGACGCAGGAGGCACCCTTCCTTCGTTGGTGTCTCGCCACGTTCTTGAAGCCCTTCAAACGAGTGCAGAATCTCCGTTTCATTTGAGCGAGGTCGCCGGGGTTATCGCTCTGAACGCCGCGCCTGACTTTACAGAAATTGAACAAGATTTGATGGCCGCAGTGGCGAAGTTTGCCCCTATCCACCAACTTCTGCACCCCGGTTCGTTCCGACTTGGGCACCACGGCGCCTACCTCATCGATGAGCAACCGTGTGATACAGGGAGCCTACCCGATTGGGTTCCGCCCCATGAGGTATGGAGTGGTGAAGATACGGGTTGGCAAACCGTTGCGGGGCAGAATCACCAAACCGAAATTACGCGGGTGACACTCGATGAACGGAGGGATGGGCTTCCTGCTGCATTGGCCATGATTCAAACCTACATGGCGTCCAATGAGGGGCGAATAATGGTGATTGATGCCGGCGTTCGGGAACGGCCGATGGCGTGGTCAAAGGGCCTTGGCTCGATTGGAATACGGTGGCACCCGGGTTCCATGACCATCAATCAACAACCGACGCATCACGCCATTCTTCGTGCTGCTTCTTTGGCCCAAGGGATGAGTGCATGGTCCCTTGAATCGCTCCAAAGTACGTTTTTCTCCTCCGTCGTTCCTTTCCAAGAGGACCTTTTCCCATCGCTGAATCATCCGTCTGAAGCGACTTGGCGGCCTCGCCCTGACCCCCAAGTATTGGACGACATCGCTCGTACGTTCCACGTCCTTGGTGGCCCCGGGGCCATTGCTCGATGGCTTGGTGTCCTCGCAGGAGCGAGCCCATCGTTCGCCGAGCGCCGACCAACCGAGAAAGCTCAAGCCTTGGAGGAAACGCAGTGGTGGCTTTCCTGTCTGCTTCATGCATGGTCGCCTTTGCTCTCACCCGAGGACCGCCATCTCCTTCGTCAACCGGTGGTGGGTTGCACTTCAGGAGCAACACTTCCCACGCCTGAATCGCCTGAATCGGCCATGGCATGGTTCTCATGGTTGCTAAGATCGATTGACATGTCCCAACTTGAAAACCGCCGAGCACCGTTTGATGCGGGGTTTGGCGCTTTGCAACACCTGGTTGAGTCGGTGAATTCTATCAAATCGCACCTGCAATCCTTGGGCCTCTCCTTCCCCGACCACGGAGTGGGATTCATCGATGTGCTCGAACACATTGGAGCATCCACCGACATCGCTCACCAAACTTCCAGGACCGACCGAGTGAACGTTGTGACCCCAGACGATGCGCTTGGGTGCACGGCCGATGTCGTTCTTCTCGTTGGCTTGGATGTGGATGCATGGTCGATGCGTTCCTCAACCGTTCCTTGGTTGGACGCTCAGGCGCAATTGGACCTCGGTTTGTTTCAAACGGACCGTTTGGTCCGTCGAGGTCGCCATCACCTCCGCCATCTGCTCAACGCCGGCCGTCATGTCGTGGTGTTTGATTCATCGCCAGAAGAAGGCGGCGGCCCGAGTGCCCCCTTGGCTGAATGGCTCACCGATGTGCGGCGCAGCCGGTCGTGGGAAAGGATGCGCGCTCCCCCCTCATTCCTGCCTTCAAGCCTCTATGAAGGCGATACAGAAGCTCGGCCGTTTGCATGGGCCGTACGAGAAGAAGGGCATGGCAGTTGGCTTACCCCCGTCATGTATTCCGCCGTGGAAGATTCAGACGGCCTGCGTTCGGTGCGTCATGGTTTCAGCGGGCGAGACCGCCGGCAGCAGTTGGGTCTCGATTTGCATGCTCATCGTCCCGGCCTCCATGCCCTGAACCATCCGAACGTCCTCCTCGACGTCTTTGAGGGCGCTATCCAAGCGGACCGTCGTCGCCGTCAGCCGCTCGCAAAGTGGACGGAGGAACACCAATCCTTTGGCTGGGAAAACCGTGAGCAACTCGCCAGTGTTGACGCAGTCACGTTGCGCCCGACTCGTGCGGCACTGAAGGTGAATGGAATGGCGGCCGTCAGCTTCCCACACTTGGGACATCGTGAAGACAAGTCCATCTCCTTGAGCGTAGACCCCCGTCCCCTCCCCCCGTACGCCACAACCGACTTTGGACTCAGCCATCGCTTTGGAGCGCTTGATGTCGCCATCGAGCGACCGGTTTGGTCTCCCAGCCGTTTGGAAGCCTGGCTCAAATGCCCTCGCCAAGCATGGATCAAGCAAACGCTCAACGCAGACGACGAGGAAGGCACCACCACCGAAGACATCGATGTCCGCACACGCGGACAGGTGGTGCATGAAATTGAAGCGGCCATTCTCCAAGGCCACGGGGTTCCCCTCGGCCTCGAGGTGAGCACCGCCCCTCTCCCGTTGCACGAAGGTCCAATGGGAGAAGGACGTGCAGGTTGGGACGCCATTCTTGATTTCCTCCAAACCGAGGTTCATTGGTTGGGTCGCTACAACGCCGTTTCGGTTCACCGAACCAAGGATTTGATCGATGCTACACCAGAAATGTGGGCCGCTCATCAAGAAGGGGAGCTTGAACTTGAACCCCGAGGCCGTTTAGCACGTTTACTGGAAGCTGACCTCGCTCTCCGACATGCAGCGCCCGTAGCGGTGGAATGGTCACCACGCACCGAGAAGGAGCGTTCGGTGCATTTGGACACGGTGCCCGATGACGAATCAGCAGGCTTCCGCCTCTATGGTTTGGTTGACCGCGTCGATGTCTTGGTCTTGCCAGACCATCAACGCAAGGTGCTCGAAGAGCAAGGTGTCTTGGGAGAAGAAACCTTTGACACCCCCTACCCCCTTCACGGTGAACGGCGTTCAGCGCAAAGGCTGGTCGTCATCCGTGATTTGAAAACCGTTCAAGGCCCGAATTCAAAGTCGGCTGGCTTGCGCCACATGCGCTGCCTGTTTGAAGACCTTCAATTGGCCCTCTATGCCCGGGCTTGGGAACGGCTCCATCCAAACGACCGCGTGGTCGGTGTGGGAGGAAGCGAGGTCGGGGAATTTACAACGCATTACGTTGAACTGGACTCCGATTTGTCCTCCATTGCAGAGGGCCTTGAGGCGGGAGAACTCACCGATGTCTTCCGCCTTCACTTTCCTGCCGAGACGCAAACCGGTGTTGCGACGAGTCCGTTCCGTCGATGGATGGCGGAACGGTTGGTCGTTGCCCAACGGGTGGTCGACACCGCTCAAGAGGGGCACGTGAATCCAACGCCCGGGGCTCACTGCAGTTTCTGCACGATCGCCCACTCGTGCGCCGTATCAGAATTCACGGGAGGTGACTTTTGATGATTGAATTCAACAACAGCCAGCGTCTTGGATTGGACCTTGACCGGCACATTGCCTTGGATGCCGGAGCCGGTACGGGCAAAACCACCGTCATGGCCGAGCGCTACGTGCAACACCTCTTCTCCCACGACCAACGGGCGACGCACGTCACGCCCCGAGGTCCACGCACACCTCTTTCGGGCCATGGTGCTCTTCGTGCCCCTAAACGAGAACGCACGGAACTGAAGGAATGGAATGGCCTTCTTCCTTCAGAGGTTGTTGCCATCACTTTCACCAGAAAATCCGCAGCCGAACTGAAGGCACGCATTCGGCATCGACTTTCCCTCGCTCGAGGCCTTCCGCCAGGTCCAGAGGACCGTGATGGCGTCTTTGACCCGCGTCTTCGCAACGAAGGAGACGTCGAAATGCTGTTGTCTGGTTTGGACGAGGCGCCCATTTCAACCATCGATGCTTTCCTCAGTCAATTGGTTCAACCCTACGTGGATTTGGTCGCCCTCTATCCTTCCAATCAGCAAGTTTCAGAGGAGCGAAAACCACTGATGGTGCAGGACACGCTCCACGCCGTATGGCGCATTCGCTCCACCGACGATGCTAGGGAAGCCGGTGTTCTGAATCACCACCAAGATTTCCTCGACGCTCGAAACCGATTGGTAACACGATTGGGCGGTCAAGATCAAGCCGAAATCGTCCTCAAAGGGCTCCTTGGGCGGTCGCTCTTTGTTGAACAATCCCATCGTTCAATGATTCAACGAGCAGAGGACATGGGGCTGCATTGGAACGGACGAGGTCCAGCCCCATCCGAAGTGCTGTTGAACACCATTGCTGAACCGGTAGCAACCATTCTTCCCAACTTCATTGCGAACCTCCATCAGCGCTTGTCAGCCTGGGTTCAGGAATTCCTCCCCTACCATGCCCTCTGCGTTGCGCCCGCCGAAGAGGCGACGACCCTCACGCGGTTCAACCACTTGGTTCGACTCACTACACAACCTCATCCAACCCAACCAGGTGAACAACTCTCCTGGGTTTGGAAAGCCCTTCTTGGAATTGCAACAGCCTCCGGGCTGGTCAAACAAGAATGCACGTTTTTCCCGCGTGAAACGCTCCCAAGAGGCGATGGTTGGCCCTCGGGGTTGTTGTCTAAATCAGCGGTCAAGGGCATGTCCAAGGCGGACAAAGAGGCCCTCTACGCCCGGGCCATTGGCCACCTTCCCGGTTTGCGAGTCCTTCTTGAATCCTCCAATGGGACCCTTATTCGATTGCTTGCTCGCTCGGCCTTTTTGCTCAATCCGATGGACGGATTTGACGGGATGCCACTGGACAGTAAGTTGCGTCTCGAACCGCTTGAAGACCCGCTTCCAGCTGAGCCCAGTGAACGAGGCAATTACGTCACAGCGTCCCTTCAAACGCAGGTGTTGAGTGACCTTCAGGTGATTCACACCGCCTGCAATCAAATTCTTGCCCGCCGAAAGTCGCTGGACAACATGCATGATTTCGACGATATGCAGCGGTTTGCTGCGGATCTTTTGCTGGCCCGATGCCCGGACATTTGTCGTCATACCTACCCGCCTGAGGTGATCGATGCGTTGGATTCGCTCGGGGATGAGCCATGGAATGACGCGCATGTTTCACGGGCGTTGACCTTGCTCAATCAGCGTCCTAAACTTCAGGAAGACCTCCACCGGCGCTTTGCCATTTTAGGAGAATTGCGCCGGCAATACCGGGCCTTCATCATCGATGAATACCAAGACACAAACCCGTCCCATTACCGTCTCCTCGCCCGTCTTTGGGGCCGTCGTCGGCAGCACCCCGACGACCCAGAAACGCCGCTTGGGGCTTGGGACCCGACGGTGTGCATCGTCGGTGACATGAAACAGAGCATCTACCGGTTTCGGCAGGCAGAGGTGTCCGTCATGCGCCGTGCGGTTTCCGCCATTCGCCAATTTAACATCGACGAAGAAGGCGAAACACGCCTTAACCATCTCAGAGAAGCAGGGTGTGGACGCGACCCAAGACCGGTGGGCGGTGGTGGTGAAACCGGTTCATTTTCCAACGAACACACGGGCGAAGTTTCGGCACCCCACACCTTTGTTCGGTTTGCCCAAGAAGACCAAGAAGACCTTCCTGACATCACAGGAAACCGCCTCTTGCGCCGTTCTGAAGGTCATGTGGATTTGACCTCTAACCACCGTACACGCCATGACTTGATGCAGACGATGAACGACATGTTCGACGAGGTGTTCGACCCGCGCTACCACGAGTTGCCCGGTGATTGGCATGCTGAGGCTCAGCGTCTCCGTCCAGCAAGGCAAACTGAACATGCTGGCGTGTTGGAATGGCTCCTCCCTATCCCAGGCGTCTCGACCGACCCTCCCAGTGATTTGGACGTCTCAGTGAACACCTTTGAGGACCCGAACGCCTCCATTGTCCACCTTGAACATGAACTTCTGGCCGACCGGCTTCATGCGCTGTTGAATCAAGCGCCCACGCGAGTATGGGACAGCACAAACGCGACGTGGACGACGGTTGTGGATGAGGGGCCGAGCGTCCGACCGCAGGACATCATGATCCTCATCAACTCAAGAAAACATCTTCCTGACCTCGTGGACCGCCTTCGAGCCCGCCACATTCCCGTCATGGCGGATCGCCAAGGTTTGCTTCTCATGCAGCCCGTGGTCCAACCCTTGATGGCCGTCCTGGCGCTCATGGCCCACCCTGCGATGAGAAAAGCAGCGGTTGAACTCGCTCGCTCTCCGGTGGTGGGGATGACCGAGCGACAAGTCCACGAAGCGCTTCTTTCCCTTGAGGAAGGTGCGCCCGCCATTCCTCACCTGATTCAACACGCTCCCACAGAAGGTGTTCAGCAACTGCTCATTCGACTTCAACGTTTGATGCAGTGGGGTGCGGTGTACGACGTGTTCGATGCAGTGCTTGACGAATCGGACCTTTTGGTGGCGCATCCAGACGATGCACAACGTCAGTTTGCAGAGGCTTGGCTCACCATTGTGCAATCCATTGGAAACGACACGGGGCACGATGCAGGCGCGGTCTATCGGCGCATGGTTGAGATTCGAGAACTCGGCCGCCAAGGCCCACAAGCCATTACTGAACCAAACGCATCAGCCATCCAAATCATGACCATTCACGGGTCAAAAGGGCTCCAAGCACCGGTGGTTGTGGTCTCGGGCTTGTTCTCGGCAGGAAAAGCCGATGCCAGCATGTCGGTGCAGGACAACATTTTGGTGACGCCTCAAGTTCTCGCTGGCCGCATTCAGCCATGGCGAGCCAAGGACCGGCCAGAAGATGGATTGTGGGCGTTTGCTGCTGAGATGAACAAGGCTCAGGACAAGGCTGAATTGCGACGAAAATTTTACGTCGCTTTGACTCGCGTGAAAGACCGCTTGATCGTCACGGGTAGTCCTGGAAATCAATCGACCTTTGACGAGACAACAGGTGCACTGTCCGTCCGGTTCGCTCCCGACCCACGCACGATGGGTCGCATGCTGGTGGAAGGGCTCCGTCGAGCAACATGGTGTGCTGCTAGCGAGGCTCCATGGATTTCAGCAGCGGAATTGGAAGCGGACGTTCTTCCTCGCTTCGTCTCGCAAAAGTTCCAGACGCCCCTCAATCCGAGCGCTCTCCTTTCCTCCGCGCCTCTTGGCGTTGAAGGACTCAACGGCCTCCGAATGTACCACCATCCAGCTTGCTTCGATGCGATTCAAACCCAATCGCCCCAACAACGGGCGCGTGCATTGGCCTCCCACCTTGAAGAATTGCAGCCCCCTCAATCCGAGACGCTGACGCCTCTGCGATTGGTTGAGAACATCAAAGGCGCCGCTCACAATCTGGACGCTACGTTCACCTGCATGCGCAGTTATTGGTTTGAACATGTCAAGGGTTGGCCAGCCGAACCCTTCCGTCTTCCGAACACGGCGGTCAAACCATCGCCGCCCAAGACCTGGCCGGAACCGACCACCTTTGGGTTGATGATGCACCGTGTTTTGGAAATCGGACTACGTAACCCTCGGTCTCCTTTGGAAGGGGCGCCTCCGTTGGACGCTTCGTGGATGCACGAGGGGGATGACGACCTCTCCTCTCCAAAAACGGTGGGCCGCGTGATGAACGAGTTCGGCCATGGGCTTGACCAACCGAATGGCTCACGCGAAGCGAGGTGGCGCGATCGCCTGATGCATCTTGGCTCCCTCATCGACCAGGGTAGGCTTGGGCGTTTGGTTCAGGGTGAGCCACTCGATGGCTGGACGGTTGAGGCCGTTCGTACCGAATTACCGTTTTTCCATCGGCACCGCTTGGTGTTGGGTGAAGAAGGATTTGGCGACCATCCTCTACCCGCCTTTAATGGCGCCGTGGTTGACCACGTGAACATGGATTTCAGCGGCCGGGCAGATTTGGTGCTCGCTTTGGTCAATGAGGATGGACGCGGAGCTCTTCAGGTGGTTGACCTCAAAACACGGGGTTGCTTGGGTTCGTTTAACGAATCGACCACCGCAGGAGGACACCCTCTGCAGTCCGTTCCTTCCACCGAGATGAACGTCGTCCCACAAAGCGATGAAGAAGCGCACATCCTTCACGAGCACCGGCTCCAACTCGCTTTGTATTCGCTTGCCTTGGAAGCCATTGAAGCACGTAAGCCGACCCATCAGCAACGGGAAATCCTCCCACCCGCTCTTCTCCTGGGTGCTAACGGACGCATGATTCAACTTTCAGAGGGGGCGTTTAAACAAGCCAAGGACGACCTTGAAGCCCATCTCGCTTGGCGGGCCTCGGTGCATTTGAATCCAGACTTGGAAGCGCCACCTCAGCGGATTTCGGACCCCGGGACGTGTCAATCATGCGCGTATTTCATGGGTGATTTACGACGCTGCGCACCCCTTGGTGAGCCGATAGGGTTCGTCAGTTCATCCGACGGTTCGCCGTGATGACCAGCGTGCCGCTCCACCCTTCCTTGGCCCCAACTTGAACCGCTTCAACATCAACGAAGCCGGCTTGTTCCAACCCGTCAGTCCATTCTTCGATGGAAAGCAGAGCCATGTGAACATTGAGTGAAGGGCCCCAGTCATGGCTCGAAGGATTCTCTTGGTAGTGGTCCACGCCGATGACCATTCGCCCACCTGGACGCAGCCAATCGTTGTGAAGCGTGTGAAGGAATTCCAACGGCTCTTCGAGGTAATACAGGCATTCCATGGTATGGATCAAATCAACCGCCTCAGAAGGCTTCCAATCGGGCAACATCGCCTCAATGTAGTCGCCTTTGGGGTCAACTTCCCTCGCTTTTGCGATCATGGAGGGGGCTCCGTCCACTCCACTGGCGTGTTGGCATAGGGGGTGGGCTCCGAGTCGACGGACAACCCATCCATTCCCACAACCGATGTCGATGGCGGTAAACGGCTGATTCCATCCGTCGAGCAGACGGGACAGCATGGCTTCAACACTCGGCGTATGACCTCGTTCCATGCCCTCGTCGCGTCCACTATCGGCCCACTCGCTGAACAGGTCGGTGGCGGTTCGAAGTCCCATGGTTTCCAACCGGCCACGGCGTCTCTTGAAGGTGTCCATGGCGAAAGGAAGATGCACATGCTCGCCTTCGACGGAGCATGCTTGACACCACCACCACGCTGGCCGACGTTCTCTACCCACCCATTGAGCCCCATAATGAGGGGATGCTCAAGGTCTCTTCACTCCACACGATTGCGTGGGAACAAAGCGGAAATCCAAACGGCATCCCCGTTGTTGTCATCCACGGTGGACCAGGTGGGGGAGGCCAACCTTCGTATCGACAATACTTCGATCCCGCAGCCTTCAACATCATCCAATTTGACCAGCGAGGATGCGGTAAATCCACGCCCTACGCGGTCCTTGAGGACAACAACACCCATGCCTCAGTCGCCGATTTAGAAGCCCTAAGAGAGCATTTTGGAGTCGATAAATGGCACGTCTTTGGAGGTTCATGGGGCTCGACGCTTTCGTTGATCTATGCACAACACCATCCACAGCGTGTGTTGAGTTTGGTCCTGCGTGGTATCTTCATGTGCCGTACCTCGGAACTTCATTGGTTCTACCAAGATGGGGCGAGCCACATCTTCCCGGATGCTTTTGCACCTTACCGAGATCACATTCCCAAAGAGGAGCAAGGACATCTCATCAAAGCGTACTATGCACGCCTGACCAGCGATGACGTTGAGGTCCGGCGAGCTGCAGCCAAGGAATGGACGCGTTGGGAAATGGCCACAAGTCGCTTGTTTCCCGACCCTGAATACCTTGACAAAGCCGAAGACTTGGATTTCGCTGTCGCTTTCGCCCGCATCGAATGCCACTACTTCATCAACGCCATCTTTGTCGAAGAGGCCTACATTCTCAACCATGTTGACACCATTCAAGCCATTCCAACCGTTATCGTTCAGGGCCGCTATGACGTTGTTTGTCCGCCGCGGAGTGCGTGGGAATTGCATCAGGCGTTGCCCCAAAGCCAACTCGTGATGGTCGCCGATGCCGGCCATTCAATGGGCGAGGTAAGCATCGCTCGTGAATTGGTCGCCGCCACCGATGCTCTTCGTTGAGACCCATGGCCTCCAAGGCGCATGAAAACAGTGCGCTTTGAAGCGTCGGCTTGATAGGGAGGAGCGAACTGGCGTTGGATGGAGGCTTAACCTCCGGGTGACGACATGACGGAAGGAACCATCACGCCTGAGGTCCAAATCAAGCAACTTGAGGAAGCCCTCGCCACCGAAACGGATCGCTTGCAAAAGTTGTTCGCTGCATACGAGACTCAAGAAAAAGAATTGGTTGACTCCAAGGCTGAAATTGAAGTTCTCGAAAAGGAAATTATCGACCGGGAAATCGAGAAAGAATCCCTTGAATCCATCATCGCCGAAAAGGATGTTCGTGTCCGAGAATTGGAAATGAAGGCCACGAAGAATTCCAAGCGTGTGGAGCACCTTGAGCCCGAACTCGAGAAGATGGAAGAAAAGTATTCCCGAGAAAAGGATCGACTGGGTAAGGTCTTCGGCATCGCAGAAGAACTTGACAACGACCTTCGCCTTGCGGTCACGGAGATGAAAGCACGGGACGACTGGTACGTCGACCACATGCAAATCTTCGAAGACCTCAACAAGGCCATCAAGGAACGCTACGAAATGATTGAGCGAGCGGTAGAATCCGAACGCAAATCACAGCACATGTCCCGTGCCTTCACCGAACGCGTTGAGGAAATGGTCCAAGCTCGTTCCGAAGAGATGGCTGAAGAAGAAGCCATATCCGTTGAGGCAGAGGAAGCAACCGCCGCCGTTGAAGTCGTTGAAGAGGCTCCTGCAGAGGAACCCGCTGAAGAGGAGGCCCCTGCCGTTGAAGACGCCACTCCCGAGGAACCATCAGAAGAGCCCGCCGCTCAGAAAGATTGGGGCGATGGACAAGACCCCTGGGCTTCGGAGTAGGTGGTTGAATGGCCGGGTTAGCCCCCGGTGGGCACGGCCCCGTGTTGACCATGTCCATGATGGGCATGAGCGCCTTGATCATTGGAACGCTCATCGACCCGATCGCCGGATTGGTTCCACTCTTTGGAATCGGTTGCCTCATGACGGCGGCGTTTCTTGGGTATTTCTGGCGAGACCCTGACCGCCCCATACCTCGAACCAACGGTGTCCTCGTGTCCCCTGCTGACGGTCATGCCATGTTTTTGCGAAGAGAGCGAGCGGTTGGCCGCCGTCCCACCAACGAGCAGGTGGCCAGCGGACAAATCGAACATGACGAACTCACTGGCGAATGGTTTCCTGAACCGTTGGACGACCCGCTCACGTTTGAAACCGAACAGCGGTATGTCCCAGTACCTTCTGGCGAAGAACACCCATCGGACGTGTGGAGGTTGGCCATTTTCATGTCACCTTTGGATGTTCATGTCAACCGTGCCCCCGGGGCAGGCATCATTGAGCGAATGGAGCACAGAACTGGAAAAGGCCTCCGACGTGGCCCGTTTCGGCCGGCTTACACGAAGGAGAGCGAACACAATGAACGTGTTCGTTCTGTCCACCAACTCAGTAACGGGACGCGCCTTGAGGTTACGCAGATTTCGGGGGCGCTCGCTCGAACCGTCCTTCCTTACCTGTACGAGGGTGATGCGCTTCGACGTGGACAGCGCATCGGCATGATCCGTTTGGGTTCAAGAGTGGACCTTCGGGTTCCTGCCGAGGCATACACTTCTTCAATCATTACGGCGGAGGACAACCAGGAGCACCACCCGAAAGGCATGCATGTAATGGCAGGAACCAGTGTGGTGTTTGAACCAAAATCGGAGGAAGAACAATGAGTGGTTGGCGAAGGACAATTCCTGCAGTGTTGGTGTTTTTGGTGGCGAGCATGCCGGTGGTGTATTTTCAATTGGGCAACCTCGTCTATACGCAGGCTGCTGCAAGTAACTTGGAGTGCTCGGGCCACTCAGAACGAAACGCTCCAGATGAATTCAGTGTTGATTTGTGGAATGAAGACATCGACGAAGCCATGTTCGAGAAGAACGATACCTTGGCGGGCAACCTCTCGCATCTTTGGTTTGATTCATGGGACAACGCCACCATCGACATACCGGATGAGGAGATTACCTTGGCCGCATGGGTGATGGAGAGCGAACCTTCGAGGCCATGGGTCATTTTGGTGCACGGTATTCGTTCGTGCAAAGCCAATCACGAGGTCTTGATTCCGGCCGCATGGCTTCATCAAGCCGATTTCAACGTGGTCATCTTTGACATGCGAGATCATGGCAACAGCACCATTGAAGACGGTTTGGTCTCAGCCGGTCAACGGGAATATCGCGACGTGATTGCGGTCTGGTCGTGGTTGCAAGATGAGAAGGGCGCCAACGCCTCGTCCATTGGACTGTACGGAGTTTCATTGGGGGCTGGAACGGCAGCAATTGCGTTTGACGTTGAACAAGACATCCAAGCTGTGTTTCTCGAATCCTCCTATTCGTCCATGGACAAGATTCTGAAAGAAGAATTGGAATTTGCCGGGTTCCCGGTGTTCCTCAAAGACGCTGCGGTCTTCGCGGGGAAGGTGTCCAGTGGTGACAACCTCGTGAAATTTGAACCCTTAAATGCCGCTAAAAACATCGGTAGCCGTTCGATGTTCATCACGCAATCGGAAGAGGATTATCGAATCAAACTCCATCACAGCCAATCCCTTTGCGATGCTGCACAAGCCAACGTCGCCGAGGATGGCCACGTCGAATGCTGGTTTGCTCCGTCCTCCATCGCTCACACGGACGAAGGTGAGCCAGGCATTCTTTCCCACGCTACCCTGATGCTCACCCAACCCGATGCCTACCGAGACCATCTTACCTCGTTCTTTGAACAGAGTTTGGCTTGATGCGGTGGTTTGAAACGGGAGACGCTAACGCAACCTTGCGGTGAACCTCATGTCGGATGCCAATTCTCTCCCTCTTCTCGGAAGCGGTGAGAAAGGACTACGCATTCACGACCTCGTCAAAGCGCCGGCCAACACGCCTTGGGCCAAGGCCAAACAACAATCCTGGGATGCCAGTGAACCAGCCACGGTCTACACCACTCCAGAAGTTCTCGCGGACGGAACGCCTTGCAGTGCTGTGACGGTCATTTTGAGGACCAAAGGATGTCATTGGTGGTGGTCGTCCGGGTGCACCTTCTGCGGCTACTTCAACGACACGCGAGACGATGTTACCAACGAGGACCTTCATGCTCAATGGGCGGCAGCCAAAGAGAAGTTTGACGGTTTCAAAGACCAAGGAATGGTCAAGGTCTACACCTCTGGGAGCTTGCTGGAAGACCGTGAAATCCCTGTTGAATTCCAAGAAACGGTGTTGAGAGACTGCGCCGAACTTGGAAAAGAGCTCATCGTCGAGAGCCGATGTGAACAACTAACGGAAGAGAAACTCGCATGGGCCACGTCCATCAATTCAACGTTCACGGTCGCCATTGGCTTGGAAGCCTACGATGATGAAGTTCTCAGGTTCCATGTGAACAAAGGTTTCACCACGAAATCATGGGATAGGGCAGTGGCGAATTTGAAGAAATTCAACCTCCGCATCAAAACTTACCTGATGTTCAAACCTCCTTTCATGAGTGAGGCCGACGCCTTGGACCATTGTGTTTCATGGATTGAATCGGTGGCCGAACATTCCGACGAAATTTCCGTGAACCCCATGAACATCCAACGAGGGACCGTCATCGATCGCCTCCACCGACATAACGAGTACCGCCCACCGTGGCTGTGGTCGCTGGTTGACATGATTCAACGCGCTCACCCCATCATTCACCCAGACAACGGCATCAACGGAGACCCCGACCAAGTTTCACGGCTCATCGTTCACCCCACGGCCGGCGGAAAAATCCGAGGCTCTCACAATTGTGGTTCGTGCGATGCCGAAGTGGTCGCCGCCATCGAGCGTTATGCTGTGTCGGGCAGCCTGTTGGAATTTGACGGCCTTGAGTGCAGTTGTCGCGANGTTTGGGAGGCTGAGGTCAACCTTGAGCGTCGTTTACCCGTCCCGTTGGGTTTGTCAAAGCCTCGACGCGGTTCGGTTATCCAACGACTCCGCTCACCGTGAATTAAGGCACGCACCGTGTTTTTTGCTCCTTGAGAGTGGTGAATGTTTATCACCGCCCGTTAAGTCGGAGGTTTGACCCCTATGGGGTCATTTTGAGGTGAACTGCATGACAAACTCACGAGCCCTGCCCGACACAACCGTCGGAACGGGAGAACCCACTGCTAGCCGAATTGTCTTAACGCTGTTCTTTGTTGGCCTGCTTGGCCTTTATTCCCTCTTTTCGAACGTGTTCGGATGGGACAACCTACCCTTGCTTGGTGAATTGGTCCCGTTGGTGCAAAATCTCGGAGGAAGCGGCATCTGGTACTACCTCATTGGCTTCCTCGTTGGGTTGGGCGCCATTGCCGCCACCCTAGTGGGTGAGGTATTCGCAGAGTGAATGGAGGTGTGATGCATGGAAACGATCTTCATTTCTGGCGGCCTCATGGTCGCTCTTCTCTTCTTCCTTTCACAGTCCTTGGCGAAGGGCTTGGGCACCGTGGGCGGCGCTCTGAAACAAATTGGTCTGTTCATTCTCCAAAAGAACCCACCCGGCCTGGTCGATATCTTTGACGACAAAGACGGCAGTGGTTCACGCACGTGGATGAACTTTGGTATGCTCTGGTTTGTGTTTGCTTCCCTTCTCGGTTTCTTGATGGGTTGGCACACCTACGACCCGACGGCATTGGACTCGCTTGCGAGCGTAGGTTGGTCGTACGATGACGGTTCTTCCCTCAGCGACGCGACCCTGAATTTCCTCTCCATCGCTCTGCTTTACGGCCTCATTGGTAGCGGCATGGTCGCCACCGCCCGAAATGGAAACGGACGTCTTGCAAGCGAGGGCAACGCCTCCATGGTTGCTCTTTTGCTCTCGGTCATTTTGCTTGCCACCTACATCCTTCCGTTCATCTTTGGATTCCTTGACATCGATACGGAGACTGGCGTTGTCGCCACCATGCTCTACAGCCTCGAGACTTTGGCGGTTGGATTGCTGTTGGTGCCCGTGTTCATCAACCTCCTCATCACCGCAGCCAACCGTGGTGACAAAGAACTCCAAACGAGCGTTTGGTTCCTCCTCATGGGTGTGGCAGCTTACATTCTCTCGATGATTTACATGTTCTTTGGCGAACTCGCTGACGCCACACAAATGGTGTGGTTAGCCGAGCGCGTGGCCTATGGCTGGGTTCCGCTCGCTCTCATGTTCTCCGTTGGATACCACGTGATTCCAATGGCGGCAAAACAGCCCATTTGGTCGGCATCCATGCGCTCCGCTAGCATGTTCTTGTTGTTCATCACCATCCCTCCGTTTTTCATGACCGATGCATCCGCAAGCAACTTTGTCACCAACCTCGGAGCCATCCTCTTGACCCTGGGTGTTCTCCCCATCTTTGCCGCTTCCATCAACCTCCTCATGACGGCAGGTTCAGGCCTCAGTAATGTGGTGAAGAAGCCCGGGGCCATGGCCGCCACCATGGCCTTCCTCGCCCTCCCCTTCTTNGCCATTGGTGGCTATTTCACNGCCATGGACACCTTCGTTGGTACCGGTGATTTGGGNACCATGGGCCACGTGGTGAACATGGGAATGATGTTCACCGTTGGCGGATTGTTGGTTCTCGCTGGTGTGTTCACCAACTACCCCAACGCCATTGGAAGACCACTCGCTACTCCCTCAACGGGAACCCTCGCCACGTGGATGGTCTTGGTCGGTGGTGTTGCTTCAACGCTAATTTACCTCATCGGTGAATTCACCGCCAATGCCGTTTCAGCCACGGAGGTTGAAGACGTTGTGGCAAACAACGGAGGCTTCTACCTGACCGGGGCGGCCATGTTCTACCTCGTTTCAATCGGGGCAATTCTCTCCACCATGGTGGTTATTCGAACAGGGGTCTCCTCAACGGGGCGTTCCTTGGAAATCATCGAAGCATCTGATGTGTCAACCTACACCCTCACAACGGGCTCCTCAACCACCATCCGAGACCTCATCGGCCGTGGCGTTGGTGTTGACACTCAGTTGATCGTTAGCGAAACTGAAGCCAACGAAGGTGGGTCCACCATCATTGGCGTGGATTCGACCCTCCACAACGACGAGGTCAAGGAATTCCCAACGACGGCAAGCACGGTCATGATCGAATTCGTTCAGTACCTCACCAACACCAACCAATCTGTCTTCCAATTGTTCCGCAGCATGGACCTTGATGACTCGGGTAAAATCGACAGCCGCGAGTTCCTCGCTGCTCTTGAATCCTCAGACATTGACGCCCTTTCCTCCATTGAAGCGAGTGAATTGGTGGCCGGTATGGACCTTGACGGGGACGGTGAATTGAACCTGCCCGAACTTGACATCGCCATCGCTCAAATCAAGCGAGACCACGACATTGTTGCCTCTGAAGAAGAGGAGTGAATTCACGATAGGGCGTGCATAGTGTGCGCATTGGTCTGGTCGGAAAACCGAACGTTGGGAAATCCACGTTCTTCAGCGCAGCCACCCTCGCTCAGGTGGACATTGCGAACTATCCATTTTGCACCATTGACCCCAATGTGGGTGTCGCCTTTGTCGAGGCACGCCTCGCCTGCCCATGCAAGGAATTGCGGGAAAAATTGGAAGCCGAAGGTCGCTTGGAAGCGGCCGCCGTTGATGACCCGCGTCAGGGAAGTTTGTGCGAGCCCAGAACTGGGACCTGTATTGGTCATCGAAGGTCCGTGCCCGTGGCGCTGGTGGACGTTGCTGGGCTGGTTCCCGGTGCGAGTGAAGGGCGTGGAAGAGGGAACGCTTTTCTCGCTGATTTAGCCAACTGCGACGTGCTGATTCAGGTCGTTGATGCTGCAGGTTCAACCGACCTCGAGGGTCAATTTCGAGGGGCCCTGGCGACCACGGAAGAAGCGGTCGAGTCCGTTCGTGGAGAAATTGAATTTCTCGAACATGAGTTGGATGCGTGGATCGGAGGCCTTCTCGAAGACGGTTGGAACCGCGGTGTGCGTCGAGTGCAGGCCGAAGGTGAAAAGGGCTTGACCTCCTTTATCCAAGAACGTCTCAGCGGTTTGGGAGCAACCTCAACTCTCGTGGCCCAAGGAATGTTGAATTTCAATGCCGTTCATCAATCGGAACATCAACCATGGGATTGGGACGCCACTTCATTGCATTTGCTTGGAAAGTGCATGCGCGCACAACTTTTCCCCATCGTTTACGCAGCCAACAAAATGGACATTGCTCCGCCTGGCGTTCTGGACTCGTTTTCTGACCGAACGATGGTTGCCTGCATGGCCGACATGGAGTTGGCTTTACGCCGTGCGACCTCTTCAGGACTTATCGATTACCAAAGCGGAAGTTCGACCTTTGAATTGCAAAAAGATGCTACGTTGAACGACGCACAAAAGAAAGCGTTGACTCACATGAAAGAACGCCTCCAATTGGCCAACGGTACAGGCTTGGCCAAGCTGCTGGATGAGGTCCTTTTCGACCAACTCAATCACATCGTTGTGTATCCGGTGCAAGACGAAACTCACTGGGTCGACGGTGATGGGCGAGTGCTCCCCGACGCCTTGGTGGTTCCAGTCGGCCTCCACGCCAAAGCGCTTGCAGGGCTCGTTCACACCGACCTTGAGGCCGGATTTATTCGAGGTGTGGATGGACGGACGCGACGCGTGGTCGGTGCAGACCATGAGATGAGCGACGGCGACGTGCTGAAGATTCACGCCAAGTCCTGAACAAGATCAGTGGCCCTTTGGACGGTCATACGCTGGTGTCAACCGAGCCATGTCTCCAGAGTGCTGTCCACCTCGATAGATGAAGAGGACAGGGGCTACCAAGGTGAGCAGAATGAGGAGGAGGAGGAAGAACAGCCCCCAAGGCTCCACATCGGACAGGGTTGAGCCCCAAAGAATCCACAGGAACGGAAGGTAGAGGAAAATGCTGTACCGGCGTGCCACCGCTGAAAATCGAGCACTCGAAGTCTCCTTCTCAAAGAGAACAGGGGCTTCTTCTTTGGCCACCAATCCCATTTCAACACCGCATCGAACACACACTTGGGCCTTCGGCCCGACGCCGTGAATAAAGAACTCACGAGGATAGGTGCATCCGCAGTGTCGACAGATTGGCATGGTACTCCCTGTACTTAGCCAACGGCAAGGGATTCTTCAACCATCCGCTTGAGTGGAAAGAAATTGGGCGATGAGTTGCTGACCGTCACGTGAACCAATGGATTCCGGATGGAACTGCACGCCGTGGATGTTCAGACTTGGATGCCGCAAGCCCATGATAAGACCTGAAGCTTCCTCAACTGCATTGACCATCAAACGGTGTACCCCGTTCTCCACCGCGACAAGCGAGTTGTATCGGGTCATTTTCAGCTGCGAGGGTTGGGATGAAAACACACCGGAACCGTCGTGTTCAATGTCAACTGGCACACCATGAATTGGACCAAAAGGAGAGGGGTTGACGTGTCGGCCGTCAGCCAATGCTAACGCTTGATGTCCAAGGCACACCCCCAAAACCGGCATTGCGAGTTGGCCAGCCAAGGCGTGATGGGCCAAGGCCATGGTCAAAGGGGCATCCTCAGGGCGGCCAGGACCCGGGCCGAGAATCAAATGCGACGGAGCGAGTTGTTCGAGAAGATCGTGCAGCGCCACCGGGTCAAACCATCGTTCGCTTTGCGGTGAGCGTCCCTCGAGGAGGGTGACATCCCGTCCTGTCTGTGCCACGGCATCCGCGATGTTCAGGGAAAATGAATCAAGGTTGTCGATGAACAGCACGCTTCCTTTGACTTCATGGCTGATCGCTTGCTTGAGGGTATGGATTTGGCCGCACTCACCTTCCATTTGTGGGGCCTTCGGTGGCTGGAGAGGGTGGATTCCAAGCGTTCCAGTGGGCAGGGTTGTGTGTTCTTCACGCATCCATCCAGCCGCAATTCGGAGAGCAGCCCCTTTCCAAGCCGCTTCTTCGACCTCTTTTTTGGGTTGTGAGGCAATGGTTATGCCCCCACCAGCGCCCACCGAAGCGTTCCATCTTCCGCCAACCGCGTGAGCCTCGAGGGTTCGAATCAATATGTTCCATGCCGATTGGCCAGAGTGGACGTCGATGTAGCCGATGGAACCCGTCCAAAACGACCTGGGCATCTCTTCCAACTGGTCAATGACAGCACACACCATGGTGCGTGGGCAACCGGTGATTGACCCGCCTGGGAAAATCGCTTGAACAGCATCAGCTCCGGACGTGTCCGGCTTAATGGTCGCCGTGATGTGGCTGACCAAATGTTGCACATTGGCGTAGGCTTCGACGTCAAAGCGTTCCACGTTGACGCTGCCCGAACGAGCCACGGCCGTGAGGTCGTTGCGCATCAGGTCCACAAGCATTCGATGTTCAGCCCGCTCTTTTTGGTCGCTGACCATCTGTTCTCGAAAGCGGGATGCTTCTTCGATGTTGGTCCCTTGTGGGCATGTGCCTTTGATGGGCGAGGTCTGAAGGGTCGCTCCATCAAACATCAGCAAGGATTCTGGACTGGAACTGGCCAGTGCGAACCCTAAGTCGTGGGCGTGAGTGTAGGCGGAGAACGGAGCAGGGTTGCTTCTCATCAACCGTTGGTAAACGGTGTAAGGGTGGTCAATTTCGCCCTGCCAGTGCTTTCCGATGTTCACTTGGTAGACTTGACCGTTGACAATGCCTTGACGGACAGCTTCAACGTTGTCTTCGTGAGTTTCGTCGGTGTGTGTGACGGCCTCGCGATGAGGTTGAGGTGAGGTCACTGAAACAGGTTCCCCGTCCCATGCCAAGACCTTCTCAGCCGCAGCGCACCAGTCCAAGTCGTTTCCAAACACGTTGGCTTCGTCGTTGTCATGATCCACCGTTATACCTCCATCAACGCGCCAAAGAACGGCGAGAAGGGCTCCCTCATCCGGTGGGTTCTGAAGTTGAATCGGCTGGGTCCATTGAACCAAATCATAGGCTAAAGCACCGGACCAAAATGGCCCATTCGGCAGCCCAACCGATGGAGCTTGAACAAAGGGAGCGTCTGAGGTTTCTGCCTGCAATTTGACAAATAAATCTCCGAGGTCAGTCGCTCGCAGAGTGACGCTGTGGTACCATGAACCGTGTTTCCATTCTTCCACCTCTGCTTGCAGGATGGCCTCGTTCTCCACCAGTCGAAGGTCTCCGTCGAGGGGCTCATGTGATTCTGCTGCA
>PAGK01000019.1 GCA_002704515.1 Methanobacteriota archaeon | reverse complement strand
AATGACGGTATCAATGACTGCCGAGGTGCCGAGGGCCTCACCAGCGATGACCTTCGCCCAAACCGTGCCGTCTTCATTGGTAACTTCCGGAATGTCTTCAGAAGGTATGTCTTGATAGCGTGGTTCCATCATCTTGTCTTTGGCTGGAAGGTTAACCCAAATTTGGAAACCGTGCATTAAACCCCCATTCTCCATCATGTGGTCTTGGGGGAGTTCAGAGTGGATCACGCCTCGTCCAGCCGTCATCCACTGGACATCACCTGGGTTGAGGTCACCGCTGTTTCCAGCCGAGTCAGCATGCATCATGCCTCCAGACAGCAGGTATGTGACCGTTTCAAAGCCACGATGTGGATGGCTGGGCGCTCCAACGGCTTCTCCTGGCCCATAATCCACAGGGCCCATTTCGTCAAGCAAGAGAAATGGACTCATGAGTCGTCCCATGGCTGCAGGTCGTCGAACTTTGAAACCGCCTCCTTCAAGGACGGTGCGGGTTGGTACAATGGCGTTGATTTTTCGGTTCATTTCATCACCTCGTCGTCATGGATTTGAGCATCGCTTCAATGGTTTCTGGATTGGCTGATTTCTTTTTGTTTGCAACCAAGGAACGACCGATCACCACGCACCCAAGGAAAGAAAATTGCATCCGCATGGCCATGATGACGTGCTGGCCACCCCCTCCTGAATGGGTGCCTAGGGCAACGGTTCGGTCCCGGAACAATCGTCGAAAATCATCTCCATCTCGGCTGAGCCATGCGATGGCGTTGTTCAGCACTGGTGGATAAGAACCGTTGTACTCGGGGGCAAATACAAACCAGGCATCACCGCGGTCAAGGACGGCCACCAAATCAGCGAGGCCCGGGAGGACATCCGTCTCCTTCTCGCGTTTTACGGTGTAAACTGGAAAATCGCAGGCATTGAGCGATACATGCTCAACCGTGTGGCCCATGTCGACGGCGTAGCCTTCAACTTCTTGGGCCAACAATGCATTGCTCCCATCGGAAGCATGGATGAAGACAAGGTTCGCCATGACTATCCTAAGAGCGCCCCGGCTTTATCATTAGCAGTATCACGCCAGCGACTTAAACAGCCTTGGTTTGACCTTCTTCAGCCGCACGGTAGGCATCCATAAATCGGCCCATCCACTCCTCCCGCGGGAGTTCGGTTTCACCTGCAATAACATCATGATGAGCCTCCAGGTAGTGTGGCATCATCTTCACGAGCATGGCCTGCCATGTATCTGCCTCAAACACAACGTCCCCGCAATCGATGCAAACCATCGTGGGCATGGACGCCAACCCCCGTGGGCGATAATTGAAGTTATCCAATCCGATGAACGCGAATCAAGTTTCTGATGGACAAGGCATTATAGGGCTTGGGGAGGGCCATCTAAGCATGTCTGAGGCCATGATTCTCGACCATGCTCAAGAGTGCGGTACAGATTTTCTCATCTATACTGGCCATTTTTGTGGATACTGTCGGGCCCTCACAAACCTCCTTGTTAGCAGAGAATTGAGTTTCACAGAATACAATTTTGACGAACACAACGGCATGCGCCAGATTGTNGTNCAAGCNACGGGNCANCGAACCGTNCCNGTNGTGTTTGACCTGCGGGGCGANCAACCGATGTTCATCGGNGGATTTGANGAAACCAACCGNTACCTCAAGAAAAGGTCATGAGCCANTCTTTNAGNGCTTGATGGTGTTCAGTNGGNATCATGTGCCCTTTCGGATGNTCAATCAATTCAACGGCCCAGCCCGCTGATTCAAACAGATGAGCAATGGCCCANCCNTCCTCTATTGGGACNCGAAGGTCCTT
This sequence comes from Methanobacteriota archaeon, assembly GCA_002704515.1. Classification (GTDB taxonomy): domain Archaea; phylum Thermoplasmatota; class Poseidoniia; order Poseidoniales; family Poseidoniaceae; genus Poseidonia. The sequence continues at coordinate 65,283 of PAGK01000019.1, read as the reverse complement.
TTCACCGTGCATCCAGAACANNCGTTTNTTCTCCAATTCACTCAACCTTANACGGAGTTCCATTGGACGTACAAGCCGTGTACCCATGCAAACCACGCCCTGAATTCGGTCNGCGATGGGCAGTTGGAGCAGTTCCTGNGCCATGGCGCCGCCTTGNGAAAAACCACCCACGACCAAGGGNCCAAGGGGGGCTTCTTCAGCNATCAGTTTCTCAAGTTGTGAAAGGCTCGAATCAACGTCCATCAATTCTTTTCGAGAAAGCGACATGCGGCGTGTNACATCGGCTTCAAAATCCTCGTACCGCCACCACGTATANCCNCGATTTGGGTGAGGAAAACGGGCTTCAGGGACCAAGAGGGTCCATCCNTCAGGTAGNATTTTCTCTGCAAANGGTCGCATCATTGACGCGTCGCCCGTCATCCCGTGCATCATAATGAGGGTGGGCAAGTCAACACCTCANAGCGTCCAAGAGCGAACAAGAGCTCCTGCAACCTTGAGGTGAACAAAGGAATCTTGACCCCGNAGAGTCACGGTNATGGAATGGTCTCCCGAGTTTGATGGAATGGTNCCAAATGAGCCNTTTTCGGTCGCTCCTGCNCCCCANGCNCGNGTGAGNGGNGAGGCNCCTTGGTGGTCTTTGATGCTNAGTGAACCTGAACCNCCTTGCTGACTGATCTCAACNTCAAGGTACCAAACCAAGGTNTCCCAAGCNTCGTTNGGNGAGTAGCCNTCATCGAGGAAGGTGTCGTAAATTTCCTGATCGTTTTCCNCGTACAAATTGTCGTGGATATCNCCTGCNCGATAGAAGAACACATCGCCAGTGTAGCCNNTTTTCTTTTGGTTNAGGTTCATCTCCAAATGATTGACTCCCTCGCTGTCCGTCCAAAGGAGGCTCTTGATGAACCCTTGACGGCCGCTGAAGACATAACTGAGCTCATGGTCTTCAGTTGACGTTGCTGAAACGGTGACTTCTCCATTGTAGATGTTGTCGGTGGTGGCCGTCCAGTCCTGGCCAAGAAGCCTAAATTCCCATGAGTTGCCAACGGCCCAGGGGAAGTTGAACACCGCTTGCGGCTCACCGTTTTCGTAAACTGACAAACCGTCCATGGTGACCCTGCCCAAGAAGGGATTGTGATTGATGACCGCATGCCGTTGAGCTTCACCCTCTGACGAGATTCCAAGCATGAACAATCCATCGTCCGTTCGAACGTCGGCAACCACGAGGCGAGCACTGTCTTCACCGAACTCTGGCGTGATGAAGGTATACAACCACTGGTCGCCGATTTGCCAGTCCGGCAAAGCCAATTCATCTTCGGTCGTGTTCCCGATATCCGATGAAGAAAGGTCTCCTTCAGTGATGCAACCAGCAAGGCTGACGGTCATCATCAACAGGGACAACACGTAAGCACGCATGGTCAGTCCTGTTGGACCTCTTTTGAAAGGCTAACGCTTGTTGATGTACGCTAACAGCCCTCAAAGAAGACCGTTTTCGCTCAACTTGCCAGTGCCCGCAAGAACCACGGCNACGATGGACATCAACTTGATGAGGATGTTCAACGAAGGGCCAGAGGTGTCNTTGAACGGGTCGCCAATGGTGTCGCCGATAACAGCAGCATCGTGTGCGGCGTCGCCCTTCTTGGCACCAGGAATGTGATCTTGCTCAATGGCTTTCTTGGCGTTGTCCCAAGCGCCACCAGCGTTGGCCATGAAGAGCGCCATGAGCACTCCAGTGACCAGCGAGCCAGCGAGCATTCCACCAAGAGCAGCGGTACCAAGTCCCATTCCGATGACAATCGGTGCAAGGATGGCGACCACACCAGGTCCGACCATCTCTCGAAGGGCGGCCTTGGTGGAAATGTCAACACAGGTTTGTGAGTCAGGCTTCACGCCTTCTTTCCCTTCGAGAAGTCCTGGGATTTCCTTGAATTGACGGCGGATTTCAACGACCATGTCGCCAGCAGCCTTGCCGACAGAAGTCATGGTCATGGCGGCGACGACAAAGGGNAGGCCTCCACCAATCANNAGACCGATGACCACACGAGGGGTGGTCAAATCCAAAGCCACGCCACCAACNGCNGTGGTGTAAGCAGCAAAGAGAGCAAGGGCGGTCAAAGCAGCGGAGCCGATAGCGAAGCCCTTTCCGACAGCAGCGGTGGNGTTTCCAATCGAGTCAAGTTCGTCNGTNATGGCACGAACGTCATCTCCAAGTCCGCTCATTTCTGCAATTCCGCCGGCGTTGTCCGCAACGGGGCCGTAGGCGTCAACGGTCATGGTGACACCAACGGTTGCGAGCATACCCATGGCCGCCATGGCAATGCAGTAGAGGCCGTAAGCATTCTCGGACCCGATGCTGGNGCCGAACTCACTGGCACCGAGGATACCGGCTGCAATCAGGACNATGGGGACGAAAGTTGACATCATTCCAACAGAGAGTCCAGCGATAGCGTTGGTAGCAGGACCAGTCTTGGACATTTCACCGATGTGAGGGATGGCCTTGGTTTTGATGCCAAAGACGGGTTCGATGCCCGTGTAGTATTCGGTTACCAATCCGATAAGAATACCCACAACGCTTCCGAGAACCACGGCGTGCATGACCGCCATATCTACGGCAATCAAATCCGCACTGATGGCTCCGTAGCCACCAGCCCAAAAGAGAATGGCGCCGATGAAGGTCGTGTTTCGTAGAGCGGCAGCAGGGTCGCTTCCGTTCTTGAGGAAGGTCATGGAGAACACGCCAATAACGGAGGCAATGTAGCCAATCAAACCCAGTAGAATGGGCATCAGCACATAATCAGGGGCAATGCTGGTGCCGTCCACAGCAACGAATTCATTGGCGATGACCATGGCAGCGATGATGGAACCCACGAAGGATTCGAAGATATCGGCTCCCATTCCGGCGACGTCGCCAACGTTGTCGCCAACGTTGTCAGCAATAACACCGGGGTTTCGAGGATCGTCTTCTGGAATACCAGCTTCGACTTTCCCGACGAGGTCAGCACCGACGTCGGCAGCCTTGGTGTAGATACCTCCACCCACACGGGCGAAGAGAGCGATGGATGAAGCACCCATACCAAATCCAGCAGCGGCTGAAATAACGTTCATGCCACCGTCGGCGTCGGTTTCACCTGCACCCAGCCAAAAAGCAACCAGGGAAATTCCGAGAAGGCCAAGACCGCCCACGGAGAGTCCCATAACGGCTCCACCGTTGTACGATACAGCAAGTGCGCCAGCTTGGCCGTCCGTCTTTGCGGCCATGGCAGTTCGACCGTTGGCCGANGTTGCAGCTCGCATTCCTGAGAAGCCAGCAAGGACTGAGGTCAAAGCACCTGCAAAGAAGGCAAGNGTCGTCTCNATTTCATAATCGTTCAGCCAGAAGAGCAAACCTCCGACAGCAACACAGAACACAGCCAGAACACGGTATTCTGCGAAAAGGAANGCCATNGCTCCTTTTTGAATTTCATCGGTAATATCGGCAACGGTTTCGTTGTCAATCTTCACTTTGTTCACTTGTTGGTAGAGCATGAACGCAATGACCAGTCCAATGGCCCCTGCGGCTGCCGAAATCAATGCAATGTTTTCCATCATCAATAAACACCTATTGCCCCGGCCACTTGAGAACCCTTGATAAGCCGTTCCCACCAAAAATGACCCCTTCATTCGGTTTTGAGGGGCCTTCACCATCACCAAGCCCTCACCTGAAGAATTTGGGCAATCGTTCAAAGAGGAGGAACCACTGGAAGGAAGCATGAGCATCACAGCCGAGGAAATCCTCGCTGAAATTGGACCGGTGCAAGAGGTCCTCGATGCTCACGATGGGATAGTCAATGTCATCGATACCACCGATGGAAACATCATGCTTTCACTCGATGGAGGTTGCAANGGGTGCTCATCAACACCGATGACCGCNATGCAAATTTACTACTCNNTGAAGAAACTNGANCACGTNAACGATGTCATCTTNGTCAACGGAGAACTTCCGGAGTACATGCGGACCTTCATCGACCAAAAGATGGCCAAAGAAGCATCGAGCGACAACAACACCGATGAGGGCGAACCTCAAGGTGAAATCGTTTGATCACTCCTCTTCTCCGGTGATTTGGCCGTCATACCACTCTTCCAAGTGATCGATTCTCGCTTGGTCAAGCCCGAGCGTCTTGGCCTGAAGAACGAGGAACTTTCGTTCCTCGGCCGTTATGATTTTGTCTTCCATGGCGATTTCGTACGCCTCAAGATAACTTTTTTCAGAGGCTGTAAACGCTTCTGGCATGAGAACCGATGAAAAATTCTGAATGGCTCCAAAAATCGGTTTACGCAATATGACCAACGGCACACCAACAATGAATCCTGCCATCAGGCCACCACCGGGAATAACGCTCTCGAGCAGTTCCGAGGTGATGACCAGGGCGATGCCGCCAGCGGTCGCAAAAATAGCCGTGCTGAAGGTCCGTCGTAATTGTTCGTCAATGCCAAGAATTTCGTTCTTGAGAATTGCGTAGGTGAACATGAAACCTTCCAGCATCCCGGTGAAAAGAATGCTAAACAAAAATCCATAGAACAACAACAGATACATGAACACCACGCGTTCCCCTTCTGTGTCGATGATGGTGGTTACATCAGCGAGGTTGAAATCACCAAATCGGATGACCATAAAGACGATGCAAAACACCATCGTTCCCTTGATGATCGCCTTACCAGCAAAGCCAAGGAACAACGACCGTGCTTCTATGGCTTCATTTTCACGGCCTGGTTCTCCATTTAATCGCTTCCATCCTGCCCGCATGAAGAGCATGGCGAAAATGGCCGAGAACACCGGTGTAATCAGCAGTATCTTCCCGATGGCCGATGAACCGGGAATAAAGAAGGAGTAAGGGACATAACTGGATTCGTCGGCCTCGCCACAAGAAGCGGTTATTGGGTCCGAGTCAGCGTACGAAATCACCCGAGCGGGACCCCCTTCTGATCCTTCCTCGCATTCCACGTAGTACGCATTACCAACCGTACCAACGATGCCGTTGGCCGAAACAAGTGCTGTGATAATGATGCCTGCGACAAGGGGGAGGAACCACCACAAGTTGTTCCGAATGCGCGGCTGAGCCATGAATTCTAATTTCTTTGGGGGATAAAACGAGACGGTTGAAATGTACATCATGATGCACATGATGGAACAAAAATACCACCCAACTCTGTAGTACGACATCCATTCAAGGAAACCTTCCGAACCATCAAACGGATAAGCATTGTACCAATTGGAGATCACCCTGTATGCTTCAGCCAGTAAAAGCACAAACATGAACCTGTTTTCAGGATTTTTTGGCCTCGCTTTGATGATGAGAAAAGCAAGGCTGAGCAGAAAGATGAAGGTGATGATGGACAACAAACCGTAGATGTAATTCACACCCAGAACATTGCCAGTGGAGAGGTCAATGGTTCGAATCGTGCGCAGATAATACGGAATGATTGGACCGACATCTGCCATGAAGAGCCCTCATCTTGGCCATGAATAGAGGTTCCGCCTGCGTTGCGAGGCAAGGCAGATGAAAATAAATCTCAAAAGCAAGTGATAATGCATCACTCATCTTCCGTTTGCCGATTGATGCTGTGAGGGTTAGCGCCGAACGAGACGTTCTCTCCTTTGATGTTCATTCGCGCCGAAATGGCGAGAATGATGCAGAACAGGGCCAAAGGACGAGGCAGGTAATCAGAACCCCACAACTCACCTCCCAAACTCGGCAGCACCCACAAAACGACGGCAGCGGCAATTAGCAAGACAAAAATGATGTTCTGAACGATGTTTTCAGCAGTAGGTGAACGTGAAAACGTGGCAATGAAGGTAAACAGAACCGCTGAAGAGGCGCAGAGTATCTCTGCTACGACCTCGGCCAGCGCGGCATCCACCATGGACAGCCGAATCGCCCTGCATTCTTGAACATGGGGGCGAAGCGAACCTTTGTTTAGGGTGGTCAGCCTCTTCTTCCTATGGCCGGTGGTTCATTTGCACTCCCAAAACCGCGGCCATCTGGACCACCCTTTTTCTCCCGTAATCAAGTCGCCAATGTGCTGCATCAAGTGGCTGTGTTGTTGGAACTGAAGGGCGCCAACGTCTTCCGCGTTCGCTCTTATCAAAATGCCAGCCGTATGCTTGGAAGTCTGACCGAAGATTTGGGCGAACTCGTCGCCAGCGGTGACATCTACAACATGAAAGGGATAGGAAAAGGACTTGGAAGCGCCCTAACACAAGCGATATCTGAAGGCCGGTGGCCAGACGATTGGGTCGACCTTCACACCAACACCCCACCTGGGCTCATTGAGATGCTCGGCATCCCTGGGCTCGGCCCGAAGCGGATCAAGCTGATGGCCGACGAGTTGGGTGTGGATTCGGTGGCCGGACTCAAAGAGGCAGCTCAGAACAATCAAATCGCACCAATGAAGGGGTTCGGTGCAAAATCCCAACAGCGAATGTTGGACGGAATTGAACTGCTCTCCCGATTCAGGGCTCGGCGACGCCTCGACATTGGATTGCGCTACGGCGAAGCATTTCAGCGAAGAATCGCCGCCCTTGAGGGCGTTCACCGAGCCACCTTGGCCGGAAGTGCTCGCCGCAGGAAAGACACCATCGGTGACCTTGACGTGGTGGTGGCAGTGGATGAAAGCGACCATGAAACGGTGGCCAATGCCATTCTCAACCTACCGGGCATCGCTGATGTGAAAGGAGCGGGCGACTCCAAAATCAGCCTCATCCTTGACACATCCATCTTTGATGACTCATTCACCGTTGGTCACATCGACCCAAATGTACTGGACGCCATTGGAGGGGATGACTATGAGCAATTGGAAGCCACTGGCACCATTGACGCTCAGGTCCGTTTGGTTCCACAACACGTCGAACCGTTCACGTTGGCATACTTCACGGGAAGTAAAGAGCACAACATTGCGATGCGACAACGAGCCATCGACCGTGGCTTGCGGCTGAACGAATTCGGACTTATTCCCGAAGACAAGGCTGGAGAACTCAAGGGCATGGACGCTGCAGCATTTTCCCTGACGGCCACCGATGAAGCGGCCATTTACGCCCATCTGGACTTGGCCTACGTCGCGCCCGAGCTTCGGGAAGACATGGGGGAAGTGGAAGCCGCACAGAATGGGGCCTTACCTGACTTGATTGAAACGAGCCACATCAAAGGCGCCCTTCACAATCACACGACGCTCTCGGACGGTGAAGCCAGTTTGGAGATGATGGCCGATACGGCTCGGAAAATGGGATGGAACTGGTTGGGCATCGCCGACCACTCACCGACCCTCAAAATTGCCAATGGAGCGAGTGCAGAAGACCTCCTTGAACAAGGTCGCACCATCAAAAAATACAACGCTGATTGGGCCAGTGAGGGCGTGGATTTCCGACTCTTTCACGGGGTTGAATCCGACATCCTCGAAGGTGGGAAACTTGACCATCCAGATGACGTTCTAGCAGAACTCGATTACGTGGTGGCCAGCGTTCACGCGATGACCAAGTGGCGTGGACGAGACGAATTGGAAAACACAGAAGAATTGATGCGGGTTATCGACCATCCTGCCACCAATGTCCTTGGCCACCCAACCGGTCGGATATTGCAGGGGCGGGAAGGATACGAAGTGGACCTGTTTGCCGTGCTTGAACACATGGCAGAACACAACGATGAGGGCCGCCTCAAGGCGATCGAACTCAACGCCAGCCCCTACCGACTTGACCTCGATTGGCGTTTGTGCAAACACGCCAAAGGCCTGGGCGTCCCGGTCGCCATCAACCCTGACGCCCATTCCATTCGAGGCCTGAGCGACATTGCCTATGGTGTTATGACCGCCCGCAAAGGTTGGATTGAACCCCACGATACGCTCAACAACCTTTCCGGGATTGAACTTGAAGAACGAATGCGTCGTTAAGTGGAAAGCACACCTTCTTGACTCACCTCTTCTTCGGAAAACCATGCGCACGCTTCGTACCATCATCATGGGCAGCATGATGATCATCCCTGGCCTTGTCCTCGGCCTGATCGTTTGGTACATCCTCGGCGCGCCAATGGACAACGGCAACCCTCGGGTCATCCTAGCATGTAACGTCATCCCGCTGGCATCAGTGCTGGCTGGAATCTACTTTGGATGGCAAACCGGCGAGGAATACAGCGCCACCTACGAAGGATGAGTGGTGTTGTGAAGCGGCAAGACAAGGCCGACATCATCGCTGAGCAACTCCAGAAACTCTACCCTGTCATCCCCATCCCACTTGACCACAGCAATCCATTCGAGTTGTTGGTCGCCGTCCTCATGAGTGCTCAGACCACCGATTTGAAGGTGAATGAGGTCACTCCTGCCCTGTTCGCCAAGGCCAGCTCGGCCGAAGCCATGGCCACCCTTGAGGTGGACACCATCCTTGCTGACATCCGTCAAGTTGGACTGGCTCCAACCAAAGCCAAGAACATCAAACGGCTTTCTGAACTGCTCGTTGAGCGGCACGGTGGCGAGGTCCCTGCATCTTTTGAAGACCTTGAAGCCCTTCCTGGCGTGGGCCATAAAACGGCCTCGGTCGTGATGGCCCAGGCCTTTGATGTACCAGCGTTTCCGGTTGACACCCACATTCACCGATTGGCCGCACGTTGGGGCTTATCCAACGGTACAACCGTGGAAAAGACCGAGAACGACCTCAAAGCTGTATTCCCACGTGAATTATGGAACGACCTCCACTTGCAAATCATTTTCTTTGGTCGAGAATACTGCCCTGCACGATACCACGACCTTACTTCGTGCCCTATCTGCTCATGGGCCGCCACGAAAAAGCGAATCCGAGAAGAGATGAAACGTTGACCTCAGAAGAGGGAGAAACCGCGGCCTACGATGCTTGTTATCATCACGATACCCGCCAGTATCATGGTGATACGAACCGCCACATGTTGGCTGGTATCTTCGTGCGATTCCCGGAAGAAGGTATAGCCGAGCATAACAAGGGCACCGGATTGAAGGATGGTGGAAAAGGCCCCGAAGAGTGCAACCTGGCCTTCGTAGCTGTCCACATCATCGAGGTACTGGTCCGCTTCCTTTTCGTCCGTAATGTCATAATCGGTGACATCCGGCACAGAAGAGGGCAGAGGAAACTGTGCTATTACGGCTGAAAACACAAGGAGAATCATGCCGATCATCAACCACTTTTGGAAGGTGTACATGCTTCCTTTGGCCATGGCCCCGGCAGGTGGCTGGTAGGGAGAGGCGGCGGCTTGAGGTGGAGGGATTGGGGCTTGCATGGAGACAACTTGGTAAAACGGGAGTATGAATGTTCCCGCCCATCAAACGCTGAAGATGCTGCTTGCTTGTTCAAGGACAATGGCAGTGAACAGCGAGGCCAAACCAGCCACCCAAGTGAGTTGAATCATCTGCCCTATCGCACTCGTTCGAGTACCACCACGCAGCCGGGTGGCGATTGATGAAACGGCTATGACCTGCATTAGAATCAAGAGCGATATGATGATTTTGAACATCCGGATGTTGTCGTCAACCGACGATGCATCTTCCATCACGGGCAAGGCGATGCCGCCTGAAAACTCCGACAGTGCACCGACATCGGTATCGACCAACCCCGAGGCAACCCCCGCAATGGCTTCACCGAGTTGGAGGACGATGGCGGTGGTCACGTTAAGGGAAGCCACGCTGGAGATCAACAAACCAAGGGCAACACCCCACATCGTGTTGGCCGAAAGAGAACGGCGGTTTCGAAGCGAAAGCAGATTTCCAACACTGCGGGACACCATTTCTGCGGTACCAGCAGGCTGGCCGGAGGATTGGGACCCCTCAATGTAGATGCGAGTGTACCGGGAAATGACCGCTGAGTTCGTGTCAGCGGTGAAGTAATCCCAAGCTCTGTCTGAGTCAATTCGGGTAGATAGCCGTTTTTCCAGCCGGTCGATTGAATTGTCAAGCATACCAAAATCAATACCTCGCAAGGCTTTGATGGTCGCCGATGGTTCGGATGAACGCGCCTGTGCGGTTCCACCGAGGGCTCGGATGAAGTCCGGGTACGTTTCGTCCCGCCGTTGAATTTGATTTTCCTCACGTCGCACCATGAAAGCAGGAATCATCAACGGTGAGAAAGGAAGGACGATGAACAACAAACCGTACTTGTCCCACTGGGTGGTGATGATGTCCCACGTCCAGATCAGCGTGAGTGTTGAAAGAACGACCAAGCCCGTTGTAATAATGCCGGAGAGCAACAAAGACCGCCGGAAATTGATGCGGAAAGGCGTGTCCATCTCATCGCGAGCAAAGGTTGCATCTTTGGGGATGGTAGCCCGAAAGGCAAAGACCGCACCGATTTGGATGAACAAGAAAACAAGAGATGCGAGCAATAAGAAACGCAATCTGCTCGCCACTTCAATGGGTGTATCGTTCCCGCTCCCAACCTCAAACAACACCAAGTGAATACCTGCGATCACCAGACCAAACAATCCTGCGGTCGTCAATGAAACATAAATTTCCTTGAGAGTATCAACCGATTCCAGCCTCGTGTCGTAGAGGGTGTTGTATTGTTCGGCAACCGTTTCCTGCTCCGAGCGCATGAATTCATCGATGGGCTGACCCGCTTCAATCGAAAACGCCATTCGGTCGAGGAAATCGGACCAAAGCGGGCTTGGGCTCTGGTGAGCAACGATACGGGCCGCCTCGGGCAGGGACGTGTGCCATTTGTCGACCAACGTCTCAATGCGCTTCACCTCCGAAGCCAACTCACCGTAGTCTCGCATTTGTTTGAGGATGTCGAAAATTGACTGAGCACCCACTTCACCAATGGAGAGGATCCCCATGCGCGTGATGAACATGTGCATCTCTTCTTCAATCAGCGTTGCAGAGCGTTGCACCTCAAGAATCGGGAAGACCACAGCGGCGGCCGCCGACATCAGCGTGAGCATGATGACGAAGAGAACACCGGTGAATCCCGCAAAGAGAGCCCCTTCTGCCAAACCCCCGGTCAGGTAAACCAAGACGATGGAGATGAGAAAAGTCGCCACCACGAGGGGGGCAACGTAGAGGGAGAGAAAACGAGGAACCGGCATTTCAAGACGCCGAAGGGCAATTTGCCAAATTGGCATGCGCTCCATGTCTCATCATCCTCAGTTGTGATTGATACCGACCCACGTGTCGACGGCTCGGCTAAAGTGCTCCCAGCCGTTTGAATAATAGAGGCCAAGGAGGTCGAAAACATCGTCGTAATGCGTCAAATCTCGGTCGGCCATGCGCTGAATGGCATCAGCACGACGAAGCATTTCATCGTAGATATCACGCTTATTGGAGAAGCCGGCCATGGCAGCAATCTTGTTTTCCAACAGGTGAGATTGGAACATACCACGGAAGTAGTGTTTGTCTTTGACAGGATCCCATTCAAACATGCCACGGGTCAACACACCGTCGCTGTGCTTATTGTAGCCAATGACCTCATCAATTCCAGTGATACGTCGGGCGATGCCTCCACCAGGAGCCTCCACCACTTCTTGGAAGATAGCGAAGTTGAGGTTGTCAAAGAAACGAATGGGCACGTTAATCGGGTCACCCGTAAAACGTTGAATCATCTTGACGATGGACGATGCGTGGAACGTAGCGATGACGGGGTGGCCCGTCTGCATCGCTTGGAACGCCGTTGCACCCTCAACACCACGAATCTCACCGATGATGATGTAGCGTGGACGGCTTCGCAGAGCGGCCTTCAACAAGTCGAACATTTCGACCCTGGAATCTTCGTTCTTGGCATCACGTGTGACCAAGCGCTGCCAAATCTTGTGGCGAACTTTGACCTCAGGCGTGTCTTCTGCAGAATAGATCTTGACGTTGTGGTCAATAAACGGAAGAATCGCATTCAGGGTCGTGGTCTTTCCAGAGGCCGTCTCCCCAGACACGAGGACAGACATGCCGTATTCAAGACAAATCCAAATGTAAGCAGCTTGTTGGGCCGACATCGTACCCCATTTGATGAGTTGGATAACAGAGATGGTTTCCTCTGCGAATTTACGGATGGTGAACGACGGCCCGAGCATGGAGACGTCGTCTGAGAAAATGATGTTGATACGGGAGCCATCAAGGAGCACACCGTCAATGATTGGTTTGTTGTCGGAAACTGGCCGACCGATACGTTCCGACATCGCTCGCAAATAGCGAGACAGCAATTCTCGCTCTCGGAATCGGATGTTGGAGGTGACCATTCCAAACACCTTGTGGTCCATGTGAATATGCTTCAGTCCAACCGAGTGAATGTCTTCAAGCATCTCATCGGACAACAGCGGTTCAAGCGGGCCGTTGCGAATCAAGTCGCGAATCACCACATAGCTCAAACGTTCACGCTGGGTAGTACTGACGGTCAATCGTTTATCGTCCATGCCCACCATCTCCCAGAGACGACCTTGGCGACGCACGAGGTTGTTGGCCTCGCTGTCAAGAATAGTGTAGCGTTCAATCATTTGTTGGAGAATGTTTTCGAATTCATTGTCCGTGGTAAATGAGGGGGCCGTTGGTGCTTCTTGGAGCAAGGTTTCAACAAGTTCACGACGAATGTTTTCTTCTTCCTCGGTCAATTGGGGTTCAAGACCGAACCACATGACTGTGCCTCCACCGTCATCGTCTGCCGGGGGTTCGTAGATGTGAACGAAAATCGGTTCTCGAGTGACGTAGATGAGGTTCAATGGACGCTGTTTTTTGGCATCTCTGTCAAGTGGTCCGTAGTAGATTGGGCGAGAGCCATAACGCATCTCAAAATCCCGCACCCATTCGGCAACGTGCGGATAGGCCGCCATGACGCCATTGAGGTCGCCTTTCGCAAAACGAGGTTCGTCGGCCATCCTTCTCCTCTCCTCAGCTCACCGCTGTAATGTCGACAATGAAGCCCATACCGGGTTCAACACGCCAGCCAACGGACGTTTGAATCGGGCCGGCAGCGCGAAGGAATCGAGTAATAACGATGCTTCGTTTCAATTCCCCGCCGATGAGAACGTTGTCCAAATCAAGGACAACTTCCGCCGATGCACGAAGGGTGTGGAGCAGTTGGCTGTCCATTTCTTCTGGGTCAGCACACAGCATGAATGAGCGGCCGTCAGAGGCGATCTTGCGAAGTTGTTGGACCAAGGCAAAGTGGTCCGCTCGGCTCCCGTCTTCAGGCATGAGTGAACTGGCAGAATCCAGAACAATCACGTCGGCGGCGGGAATGGCAGGACTGCTGAGCACCTCGCTCAACGTGACATCTTGGCGAGCATCAGCAACGGTACCATAACGGCTCAAAACCATCACTTGACCTTCGCGAATGGCGTCGGTCATCCCGTATCCAATGCTTTCCATTTGCTCAATCCAGCCGCGTGTGGTCAATTCGGTGGTGATGACAAGCACCTTCACACCGTTGTGAACCATACCGTGAATCAAGCGCTGAGCAATGAGGGATTTGCCTGCACCCACCTTGCCTTGCAGAAGGTAAAGCGAGCGATTCGGCAGTCGTAGCCCCATCGAGTCAGCCAATGAATCGGTTTCGACCTCAAACGGAAAACCATCCTCTACCGGCTTGTGGGCCGTCATGAACGGGTTTTCATCAGGCGAAAGCATTCAATCTCACCTCCGCGTTGGTGGTGGCTGAGTGGGTGTGTCCGTTGACGGATTCAGAGAGACCAATGAAGTAAATCGACACGTCTTCACCGTTGGAAAACGCATACGATGTATCGGTCAATACTACCTCCAGCAAGTCGCCCGGATTCCAGTCCGTACCGCTCGGCAGAACGGTTTCTGATGTGGAGGTGGGTGCCTCGCCGTTCACCAGCACTTGGTAGTCCGTGGTGTCAAGGTTGTATTCTCCGGTGTTCAACAAGAACAGCGTGATGGTGTCGGAGGTGGTGTTGTAGGGCACCATGGCTGGATCTCCCGTCAGTTCAACACTGACCTGATCCTTGTCGCTGGCAGCACGTTCATTCACTTGAACCACACGTACAGCGTCGCTCCACTCGGAGACAAGGACGGCGCCCGCACCTCCTGAAACCAACAATGCCGTGATGAGCATGATCATCGAAGAAGAACCTCCGTCAGCCATACCATCACCACAACCCGTGTCCAACCGTGGTTTGATCCACCGTCATCGTAATTCGTTCGTCGCCGGGAAGACCGGTGTCAAACCAGTCCAGAAACAGCGTTTCCCCCGAAAACCAAAGATCGGTCAAAGGAGGGTTGTAGATCGTTGAAAACAGCGTTGGGTCTTTTCCGTCGAGGAACATCCATACATCATCGTGTGCAATCGTTGTTGAACCGGTGTTGGTAATGTTCGCATAGAGGACGTTGCCGCGGACGGCCGTAAGGCTTGCCGTGGAAGTCGGCGTTCCGCCACCGTTCACGACGAGCGTTGGGAGCGTGGAATAATTTCCGTGACTGGTGATATCCACGGAAATGATGGCTCCTGTGCCATTGGTCGTGTAGGTCGCTGAAAAGCCTCCTGTTCCACTGGAGGCTTCGATGGTGCCTCCTGAGCTGTAACCTGAGCCGCCGCTGACGATGGTGACGTCAACCATGGCGCCGGTGAAAATCACCGCATCGTCAATGGTGAAGGTTGGTGCGGGTTCGTCGGCTTCCTCGATTCGGTCAACACCTGAATCAATTTGCAACGAAATGGCCTGATAGGCCATTGAAAAGACCACCAGCATCGAAATGCCGATGATCAATCCTCCTACACCAACCGAAGCACCCATGTCACTCTTCTCCTCGTAGCATGTGGAGTTGTCGCCATGAAGAAACAAGAGCCGAGAACACCAACAGTTGTCGGTGGGGCAGGTGGTCTTCGAGGGCCGTCTCCGGGTCGCCGGGTTCCGCAAGTTGAACGATTGCAAGCACTGCGTCGCCTTCGTCCTGATTCAGCATGCCGGATTCCATGGCCTTCTGAGTAAAACTCACGGCGGCCATGCCGGACATGTGGTCAAGGAGAAGCGCTGCAACCGTAGGGGCACCTGTGCTGGATTGATTGTTGCCGGAGCCGCTCGAACGGGGCGCAACCAGGAACGGGTTTGCTGCTAGGGCTTGCGCCTCATACAACTCAACCAGTTGTCCTTGGTCATCTTCCATCATTCGTGCTGTTCCACCAACTTCCATCACTTCGCCGCTGGCCGTGATGATTCGGTCGCCAGAGGCAACCTCGCCATCATCGTCGTCGTACTCGCCTTCCTCATATGCACCACCTTCTGCCGAAGAACCCTCGGCAAGAGAGGCGCCTTCATCAAGGCGGTGTTCAACCATGCGAAGAACATCCTCGACCATATCGAGACGGCTACTGATGAGCCGCTCAAGGCCAGAGGTGTCCACCGTTGCCGGCGCTACAGGGACCGGAGCGGCCACTGGAGCGAGCGTAGCAGCCACGTTCGGAACGCTTTGCTGACTGTTGATTCGTGCGCGGGTCGGCCCGGGTGAGATGGTCCACGCATCCTCTTCACTGAGCATCCCTTGTTCAGGGAACGGCACCTGTTCGATGGCCACATTGGCCAGAATCTTTAGGCGCTCCTCGCTCATTGCTTGGTCTGCGTTTTTATTTCCACCCGAGTTTCCACTAAATGGCCATGCCATGTGATAACCTCCTTCCGAGAGTCAAAAGAGACTCTCAGAAGCAATCAAACCACAAGGGCGCCAGGGGAGGTGTCGTCAACGGTCAGGGTCTCGTAGGTCGTACCACCGTTGAGAACGTGGAGGTACAACTGCGACGTGGAGACAGCGTCAGGACCGCAGTCCGTGGCGCCATCGTCAGCGTCAACGTAGACAATGTAGCCGACACCGACCTGGAGGTTGCCAGTGATGTCAACCTCGGTTTCCATCACGTGGACATCTGTGGTGGCAAGCGTGCCCTCGACAATGCCGTTGGCACAGAACACTTGGAAGGAGATACCGGTTGCGGGAGTGGGGTCACTGCCAGGTGCGAGACGCACGACGAGGTGGTACTCGTCGGTGTTCGCTGCAGCACTACCCGTGCCGACATAAGCGGTGTTGATCATGATCTTCCCACTCATCTCATCCGCAGTGTCATCACCAGCGGTTTGTGCATTCTGTTGGAGTTTCTCAGCGGTTTGAATGATGACGGCTGCAGCAACGGCTGCGACCAAAATCAAAGCAATGAAGACAATCATGGCGCCAATACCGATGGCTGCGATCTTGTCGTCTTTCATGGCGTCAGCGTGCGTGTTGGTCTTCAAATGACCACCTCACCGTTTGTGACGCCGCCGCCGTAGTTCAGAACTTCGTAGGTGAAACCTCCGGTTCCGGACTGGACGTTGAGTGTGTGCTGATCGTTGGCGGTTGGGACGCACGTGGCAGGGTCGAGCTGCACCGTGTAGGTCTCACCGGGGTTGACGGTGGCCTGCACCGTACCCGTGAGGTCAGAGGCTGCGGTCGTCGTACCGACACCGGCAAAGTCGCCAGTGTCCGTTGCACCGTTACCACCCAAGTCACAGGTAATCAACCACTGAATGGTCGTGGCCGTGACCGGGTCCGAGCCGGGAGCCAGCTCAAAGGTCACGTACAGGTCATCCGTGTTGGTGATGACCACCGACTTGACGGTAATCTTCGATGCCATCATGTCGGTTGTATCTTCACCCGTGGTCTGTGCGTTCTGCTGCAGCTTCTCTGCTGTCTGAATAATGACAGCAGCAGCCACTGCTGCGACCAAGATCAGCGCAATGAACACAATCATTGCACCAATACCGATGGCCGCAACATTGTCGCGGTTTTCGTTTTTCATTTCGTTTTTCATGTTTTTCACCAGTTTTTTGTTTTTTTATCCCCCGCAACTGCGGGTGGAATGGGATGTGGTCAAAGAGCGCCTCCTTGACCGAGGTTGATGCGAAGTGGCATGTGGAGAACAGCGACTTCGTCGGGAGCAAGATTGCGGATGAAGGGAACTTCATCGGTGGAGAACCCAGATGGAATCCAGGGCGTGAGAAGAATCTCGGAGAGCGGTTCCATCGCTCGATTCTGGACGCGCATGGTGACCGTTATTTCGCCGGATCGCATTTCGTAGGCGGTGGCCACGGAGAGTTTTCGAGTCAGCGGGATGTCTTCGGAAGACAATCGGTAGTCGGGTTGGATGTCAAAGCGAAGTGGAATGTTGCCTCCGGGTGCGATGATGGGCAAATCCACGTTCGGTGGGTTGGCCGTCCAGCCTTCTGGGACGGGGGGTTTCAAACGGAGCATTGGCATGGGAATCGGCCCGTCGTTGATGATGCGGACGAGAAGCACACCGGATTCCCCTCCAGCGGGCCAGCGGGTATCGACGCCCATCCAGAAATGACGGAAGAGGAAAGGATTCAGGGTAGAGGTGTTGCCTCCAATCATGTCCTCTAGCAAATCTTCGACCTCTTCGGTTGAGGCCCGGATATCGCCGATTTCGGCGGCTGCGGTGGCTTCTCGAAGTTTGTAGAGGATACGTTCCGCCTCCTCAAGAGAGATGTGTTTGTGAACGAGAAGGCGGTGAAGCATGGCGATGCTGCGCCGCAAGTGCAGGACGTCTTCTTCCAGTTCCTCAAGCGTCTTTTCCGCCCGACGAAGCGTTTTCTTCGCCTTGCCAAGTTGGTGGAGACTTAGGTGAACCTTCACTTCGCCAATGTCCATTTCGGTTTCAGCGAGCGAAGGGTTTTCTCGCTGAGCTGCTTGACGGGCAATCCTCTCCAGCGTCTGAGAGGCTTCGCGGATACCTTGTTCCCTCATGGCGCGCTCTTGGGCCATAACATCGTCTGGAACATCGATAGCCTCAGACATCGCTTTCCACCTCCGCAGATGTTCCAAAGTCAGTGTCGTTGACTGGTTGTTTTTCAAATTCGCCAACAACATTCGGAGCAGGGGCTGCCGCGGGTTCAGGTGCAGGTTCACCAAGAATGGCCGAGAAGTCGAGACCGTCGTCTGCCAAGTCATTCAACAAGCGAGCAGGGTCGCTGAGGTCTCGCTCAATGCGGATGGACCGGATTTCAGCATCCGTCATGCGGCCGTAGAGGTTGCCGTACATCTTGTCGGAGCGCTTCAAGAGGTACCACACGCCGAACATAATGAGGAAGAAGTAGGCCGCTATCATCAAGAGATTATCACGGTCGGTCGAGAGCTGCGGAGGCAGTCCAAGCACAATCGCCAACATGCCAAGAACGGGGAGCGAGAGAATGATGGTCAGTTGGCGACGGCTGTCCTTTAGCGCCTCAAAGTGGTCAGAATACACCGTTGATGTTCCCTTTCGTGCACGCTGATAATCCTCGTGAATCACCCTGAATTCATCGCTGCTCTTCCACGTCATGCGCCAAATCCAAAGGGCACACAGAGCGAGGATGGCTGGACCGTAGTAGGCGACGTTGAACAGGTGGAAAGCGAAACCGAAGGCGAGGACGCCAGTGTAGATCCCACCGAGTTGCCACTTTTCGGATTGGCTGGCAAGACGGACGAAAATCAAGGACAACAAGGCAGCAACAACGCATGCGATGAAGGCGACAGAGAGGTCAGGAGACCAGGAACGGACCGTTTCTTCGCCGAGCTTGACGCCCTCTGGAGTGGTGTAAGAACGGTCATTTTCTTCGTCATTTCCATCACCAACATAGAGGTAGGACAAGGTTGCATCGCACTGAACCACCTTGTTGACATCCCACCAGTTGATGGTGGCGGGACGAACATCCCACGTGAAGACGTGCTCCATGGTTGCATTGAGCGCGGGATGAAGGTCCGGTGTGCTCAAGATCGTCACGTTATCGCCGCAATCAAGCGAAGCCGATACACCAAGAGCCTTCGCCGTACCCTCATTTCGAACCGTGACCGAGTAAGTTGTCTCTTGGCCTTCAAAGAACGCATCGGGGTCGGCTGGACCTTGGGCAACGATGGCAGGGTCGGCGAAGACCGCCAACTGGAAGGTAAACACATCGTCCTCAAACACAGAATAGCCTGCGTTTTCGTCGGGATGATACAACCGGAGCGTGAGGTCCCAGCCATCACCTGGAAGGATGTTGGGAGGATTAGGGGCATCGACGACCAGTTGTATCGAGTCCGTGGTGACCCAGGGTTGTCGAACGGGGAGCGTAATGCGAGAATCAGGACCGAGCGAAGCGCCCTGAGGACAGAACGCAGACATGTTGAGCGGGTAGTCGGTATTGTCCACGCGGATGGCGAAAGTCCAACCGTATTTTGATGCATTTTCGCCCAAGGCATCAACATCGATCAGGCGCTCTGCTCGGCAGAGTTCCACTTCGTAGGCAACTGAGTTCTCTGGGCCCGTGGGAATGTGGGAGTAAACGATCGGGAAGATTTGTTCTCCGTTGTCGCTCGGAGGCGTTACGGACGTATCGCCGAGTTCAAAGAATCGGTTCATTCGCAGGTCGGTGTAATATTCTGCGCTGCCTTGGACTGCCTCTTCGATGGGGTCAAGGGTCACGATGAGATTCGCCGCCAACGTCAAGGGCGGTTGAGTAGCCACGCTGCTCACGCTGAACGAAAAGGGAGTTGCTACACCTCGCTCAAGCATGAGGGTGGATGGACTGGCAAGAGGTGACATCTCCCAATCCAAACTGGGCTGGGTGAGGCCGCCTTGGAGAAGCGTGTAGGTGACATTCACTTCGACATCTTTGTTGCCGGTGTTGGTGATGATAACATCCCATGTTCGACCGATGCCTCGATGGAAATCCATCGTTGAAGGCCAATTTTCGACCTCGACCAGGAAGAGTGGGGCGACGATGAGGCGCAGAGTGTGCGTCTCAAGCACCTCTAGCGTGGTGGCGTTCAAAACCCGCATCGTCACGGGATACACAATCCCATTGACCATGCTGTCATCGTCTCCCAGCGCAGGTACGTCCACATCAAAGGAGCCGGTGTAAGTATCACCAACACCGAGTTCCAAGGGTAGCGAGGCTGGGGTGACGGTCCAATTCTCGGCCACGGAGGTCTCAAGGACAACGTCCTCGACAAGGTTGCCGTTGTTGATGAGGGAGAAATCCACGGTTTGCACTTCACCTGGAATCACCCCGATTTCTTCGGTGGTGCTCAGCACCATGCCGTGTTGCTCGCTGATGTTGCCGAGAATATTGGCAGAGAGATTGAGACCTGAGGGAGCATTCGACACCCAAACGGTAGCGAAGTAGTTCGCTGCCGCCAATGCGTCGGTGGTCGGCGTAAGGCGTACTCGAACGGTGGATTCGTAGCCGGCCCCAATCTGAACCACCGTTGGCGTCTCAAGAACAAAGTCAATTTCTCCAGCGCTGCCCGTATCGAGGTAGACTCCAAAGGTTGCTGGTGTGTTTCCTTCATTTTTGATGACGACGCTGGTCGTGATCGATTCACCAATGGAAAGGTTGACCGTTTGGCTGGTAGGAGTTAGAATGGCATTCACGTTTTCACCAACCCGTACCGGGACTTCGAACGTCGTGATGTAGGCGTTGGAAACCATCTCAAATACGTCAATACCGATGGATTCAATGCTGTTAGCAGGCGCATCAGGGTCGGTGGTCAAGACCAACGGGAAGGTGGTGATGTGCGTCGTGTTGTTGTCATCGTCGCCGTAGTTGGAGACGTCGGCTGGAAGGTCCGTGACGGTCGTGGAAGGCATGATGCTGCTCGCAGAAAAGGAGACCTCCCAGCCCGCAGGAATTTGCTCGTTCAGCACGAGCCGATATGAGGTCATGTTGTTGCCCGTGTTGGCCAGTTCAATGGGGAAGGACGTTTCTTCGCCAACCATGGCATCAACGATGGTTCCGTTGTGCCCTTCTGCGCCCAACACTGGAGGGATGTTGATGGTGAGGGTTTGGGAGATGGAGGTGGGAATCACGTTTGCGCTATTGTGAGCAGAGCCAAGGGTCGGCGTCGCCGTGATCGGAATGGAAAGTGAACCTGCAACCGAGTAATTGTCCGCAGGGCCTTGAACGGTCAAGACAGCGTTGCTCGTTTCCCCCAGCGACATCCCCGGAATGGATGTCGGTGTGAGGCCAATGGCCCATCGGGAAGCTTCGGTAAAGCCGCCGGTTGAGTCGGAAGTAAACACGGGTGTGCCAAGTGATAGCGTGGTATCGACCGTCTCGGAGAGTTCGGTAACCAAGTTGTGGCGTACTTCAACATCGAGGTCAAGAATCGCCTCCAACCCGCTTCCTTGCTGTGCCTCAATCACTTGCTGTACCGTCATGTCAATCGATTCAGTTGGAAGACCTGGGTCGACGACAATAACCGGGAGGATACGGACGGGGGTGGCATTGATTTGTGGAATGCCTCCGTTGGTCGATGTCGCTTGTGCCCAGATGGACATGGTGTCGCCAGCGCCGTTGTCTTCTGCATCAACCAAGGGATTCTTGATGACCGGTGGGGTCACCATGAGGGTCGCATTGACGGATTCTCCGGGTTGGAGCGTTCCGGTTGTCGCGCTAATGAAGGACAAGTCCCAGTTGATTGGATTGGTGGAAATACCAGCATCAAGGGTGAAGGACGTCGGCGCATTGCCATTGTTTTCGACTTTGACGGGAATGGATGAAGGAACACCCGGCGTGAGGGATTTTGTGTCGCTGTCCATTTCCACGGACCCTTCATAGGATTCACCAGCCAAAATCGTCGTGGACACCGTCTTGTCAAAACTTCCAGAATTTGACGTCAACTTGAGGGTGATGATGTCGGATTGTGTTCGCAAGGCCGTGCCTGGAACGGTGACGTCAATGAGCACATACGTGGTGTTGTCCGGCATAACCGTTGATGTTGAGGGAGAAGGATTGATGGCCGATACCCACCAGTTCACGCTGGATACATTCACTTGGTAATCGTCAACGCTGATGCCCGTGTTTTCCACAGCAAAGGTGAGTTGGGCCGTTTGCCCCGGCTCAACGCTTCGGTCATGCGCTGCCGTGATTTCGAAATCATAATTGGAGAAGACCACACGTTGGTTGAGGAATTCAATGGATGAAACCCAATTCAATCCAGACACATGCATCTCACCAACCACGTCCCATTGACCCGTTCGAGACGTTGCATCAAATTCCATTTCAACGGGATAAAGAGCCGCGCCGCAACCGCCACACAGGGCGCCGGGTCGGACGACAGGAACGATGTTTGAAACCTCAGAGAACATGTTGCCAGGGTTGCCCACCTCGGTGAAATTCAACCAGAATTGAGCGGATTGGTTTTTCACGCCGTCATTGCGTACGCTTGCTGAGAAGTCGTGAATGCTTTGGGACCAAACCACACTGGTGGAGCCTGACGAGGGTTGAGGAATGTCCACAACTGGGACACTGCTGTTCTGATACCGACTCACATTGATCACCATTTGGTCTTCGTTGTTGACCGTATTCAAGTCCGATGAGGAGGTGATTCTCGCCTTGAGGATTTGATTGGCGCCCAGTGTCGCTGACCATGAAAAGACGGTTACGGCGCTCGAAGCACCGGCGCCGATGACGCCAAGATCGGTGGTGCCAAGGACAACATCACCAGAGCTAGCCGTTCCCTGGAGCAGCAAGGCCAAGGATGCTTGGCCTGCACCAAGCCCGATGTTTTGGACTTGAACACGGACGACATGGGTGGCATCTTCTGCTTCGATGCCTCCGCCGAGGTTGATGGAACCGGCATCTCCGAGGGTGAAGGAAGACACGACGAAGTCGGGCGTTGAACGTCCTTCATCGGCCATGGCCAAAGGCGTGAGGCTGGCCACGAGCATGATGGCGACCAGTGAAAGTGGGACGATGGATTTAGACAGGGTCGGCACCTCCTGTCTCGGGTTGACTGAAACGGTCGATGGTGACCGCTTTTCCTTGGCGTTTCCACTGGGCCAAGAGTTGCTTGAGGAGGATGTCGTGATCGGCATCAGAAATGCCAAGGCGACGGCGCTCCTCCCAAAGGAGAAGTTGTTCTGTGCGGGTCAAAAGAGCATCGCGTAGATAGAGTTCAAGGGTGCGCCGGTAGGCATCCCTGTCCGAAATAGCATAGACGATGGAATCGCCGGGAACTTGGTCAGCACGGTTTTGAATCATGTTGCCAAGCATGAGCGCTTCATCATAGCTCAAGAGGCGCTTGTCAACCTCGGTTTGAATGGAGCTGGCGAGTTCCTGAAGCCCATATTTCGTATCGCAACGCTGGATTTTCTTGAAGAACCGACGCGCTCTACGAGACATTCGCGCACCGACCATGCCTTGTATCTGTTCACTGCCAGTTATTCAAAGAATCGGTCGCTGACCCTTGAAATAAGCATATTGAATGAGTATTTATTCATAATGAATAAAAACGATACTCAGCACTATTTCAGACCCAATTGAGTGAAGTTTTGTATCAAAAGTGAAAGCAATTCCTTTAGGAGCCGAGTACCGGAGGTGATACCATGAGCGAAACTGTGCAACTCGCCCCCGGCGATCATGCTCCAAGATTTACAGTCCCCGACGAAGACGGAAACGAGCACCAATTGCAGACCTATCTCGACGACGGAAAGACGGTCATCCTGTACTTCTACCCAAAGGACTCCACACCGGGTTGCACAAAGCAAGCCTGTGATTTCCGCGACAACATGAACCGTTTGAACGGAGAGGGCATCATGGTGTTTGGCGTGTCAAAAGATTCTGGAAAGTCGCACCGACGCTTTGTCGAAAAACAATCGCTGAATTTCCCGCTCCTGGTCGATGAAGACCTGTCCCTTCACAACGCCTACGGAACGTGGCGGCTCAAGAAAAACTACGGCAGAGAATACATGGGGTGTGCTCGCTCCACTTTTGTGATTCAACCCGATGGCACGCTTGGTTGGGCCCGATACAACGTCAAAGCAACGGGCCACGTTGGCATGCTGATGCGCGAACTTGGACTTGGTGAATGAGGCGGCCAACATGACCGACCTCCCGCTCACGGGCCAACGGGTCGATCTTCCCGGCAAAAGCGTGGCATGGTGGCCGTGCCACATCGGACACAAGGCCACCATCGGCGAGGGTTGTTCAATTGGAGCGCTCGCCCACATCGGGCAACGCGTGGTGATGGGCGAAGGTTGCAAAATCCAAGGAAGTGCCTACATAGCAGACGACTGCCGTCTTGGAAAAAGCGTCTTCGTTGGGCCATCTGCCGTCATTCTCAACGACAAATACCCTCCATCAAACGACCGAGCAAAATGGCAACCGGTTCAGATCGGAGACCATGCAGTCATCGGCGGAAACGCCACCATCGTCCCCGGCAATGATGTCGGAGAACGTTCGGTCTTGGCGGCCGGCGCGGTCTTGACCAAAGACCTCCCTGCAAACGAAGTGTGGGGCGGTAACCCAGCAAAGTTCATGATGACCCGGCAGGCCTACGAAGAGCAAAGGGGGGCAATTCTTTGACCGACGAACGCACCACTGTAGCCGCCTTCCTCAAGAAATGCAACGTCTACGCTGAAGCCTCCATTCAGCGTAAACGTGAGCGAGGTGAACAGGATGACATCCCCAAGTGGGAAGCTTACATCGAGTTTAACCAGCACGCCCTTGAAGAAATCGCCAACGGAACCCTCGACAAATGGTTCGAATCAAACAGCGAACACCAACCTCCAATGGTTCGATTGAACGTCGACGACATGGAACACGTGGAACGAAGCATTTGGCTCAACGGAATCCTCTCACCGCGCCCCGTGGTCGTCGCAGGTACCTTTGGAGAAGATGATGTACGCAATTTCGCACCGCTTTCCTCGGTGATGCAAGTCTCCACATCACCGCCTTATCTCATCGCCTCACTTTCCATCCACAAAGACAAGCGCCCAAGGGACACACTCCAGAACCTACGAAACACCGGCAAGGTGTTTCTCAACGTGATGCCCCCGACACCGAGAGGTGCTGCAATTGTTGACGAAACCGCCACCCCTCTCCCTTTCGGAGAAGATGAAGGCGCGCTTCTTGAGATGAACACGGTTGAAGGGCGCCCTTTGCTGCTTGAAGAATCGGTCGCTGCCGTTGAAGCGAGTTTTGTTGAGGAACATGGCCTCCCCGGTGCGGTTGCCACTTTGGTGGTCCTCCGGGTTGAAGCGGTTTGGTTTTCCTCCAGCACCGTTCCCAGCGGTGGGCTCAACGTCCTTTGCCAGCATGGCCGAGACGACATGACACCCTCTCCACAGGGTTGGACCCAACGCGTGCTGAAGCACTACGGTCCGGTTTGAAGCCCTTCCCAGACCATGGCGAGTCCAGCCTCCAGCGTGATCTTTGGCGACCATCCAAGGGCGGTTTGGGCGGATTCAATGTTGGGTAGACGTCGCTTGGAATCTCCGGGATAACCACCCGCAAGAACACAATCAACGGCGAGAGAGCCCACGATTTGGTTCATTGTGGCCGCCAGTTCAAGCATGCTGATCTCATCCTGTGAACCCAGGTTGAACGACCGTCCCGACAGAGGCGTACCATCATCGCCGACGTCGAGGGACCCCGCAAGGTAGAACCCCTCAACAATGTCATCGATGTGCGTCAGACTTCTTGTTTGCGTCCCGTCTCCGTGGACGGTCATCGGTTGTTGATCCCGAATGGCTTGAAAGAACATGCCGACGACCTGACCGTATTCATCGCCGAGCATGTCCGCTCCATAGGCGTTGAAGGGCCGGACAATTCGAGCGTCAAGGCCTTGATGAACGGCATGGTGTAGGGCAACCTCGTCAAGGTATTTGCTGGCGCCGTAGGAAAAACGTTGGTGTGAAGCGGCCGATGGAAACACACTGGTATCCTCGTGATGCAGGGGCATTTGCTCATTATCACCGTAGGCTTCAGGCGAGGAGGCAAGAACAAATCGTGCACCCCATTCCATCGCCTTGCGGAGGGCAGTCAAGGTTCCGTTGATGTTCACATCGATGACATCAATGGCGGCCTCGTTGAACCACTTGGTTCCATTGATGGCCGCCAGATGGTGGATAAGGTCGACACCTCCAAGCGCATCAAAAGCCCGTTGAAGGTCATCGGAATTCATCACGTTGCCTTCGATCACGGTCAGCGAGGGATGAGAATTTATGGTCCGAAGGTTGTGCATTGAACCTCGCCAGAAATTGTCCAGTACGACCACAGCATGGCCTTCTTCCAAAAGTCGCCTCACCAGAGCAGAACCAATGAAACCGGCCCCACCGGTGACCAGCACGCGGGACGTCACGGTTTGACACGCTCCACGACTTCAAGCTCAACGCCGTGTTCAGTGCGTCGAAATTCAACCATGTCGCCGGTGTTAACCGACATGCAGGGGTCGAGGTTGAAGCCGTGTCCATAGGGCAGTCCAAGGAGTGAACAAGCCGGTAGCGTGAGCGGGCAGATGTCTCGGTTAACCACTGCTTTGGGTCCCTTNTCGGTGTAGATTAAACCCATCAGCACGTAGGGAGCCACCGTTGAACCAGAGCCTTTGGGATAGATCAACACCGTGTCTTCAATGGCAACACCATCCAGGGGATGACCGGCTTCTTCGATAACACCGGTATCGCGATTCACATAGCCNAGATACGTGATGGGAACGTCGGTGACCAGGGCACGACCACGAACCGTAAACGTCGCTTGGGAACGAAGNCCTGCCCCCGAAAGAAGGGCCTGTCCTTCTTGATGGGTTTTTGACGAGGCATGTTGCGGCTGAGCTTTCGCTGATAGAACGGGGGTCGGTCCTTCGGAGAGGGATGGGTCGATGGCGTGGGCCACACAATCCTCAATGGGCATGACCGAGGTTGGCAGCCGATTCANGCCACTGGTAAGGTAATGCTCGGCCTTGAGGGAATTGGTGAGCAAATGGTTGTACTTTGAGCGGTTGTAAGGCGTGACTTCAGGGCACGTGTCCTTCAACAGCAAAGCGCCGCCTTCTTCCAAGAGTTCAATCGTTCCATCCGCCTCGGCCAAGGCATAATTCTCACCGCTGGTGAACACCCACAACCGATGGTCGGGAACACGACGTCCCATCTCCATGTGGCAGCGCAAGGCTGAAGCCGTTATGCGGAGTTCTTCGAGGCTNGCCTGTGGGCAACCGATGACCACGAGGTCNACTTGACCCTCTGGCGCAAGTTCTGCGTATCGTTCCTGCAAGGCATCCTTTGTGAAAGTCAAGCTACCTTTCCAGCCGCCAGCTGGAGCTTCGTGCGTGCCATCCTCGCCCACGGCCAAGGGTGGAGCCACGGTATGACCTTCTGCCCAGAGCATGGCACACCCGTAATTGGCAGCAGCGGCCGTTAACGCCTTTTTTGAGGCAAAAGACATGTATTCCGGCAGACCCGTCAAGTAGGGCATGGGCCCGTAAGGCATGTCCCAATCAGGTCGAACCTGTTTGCCAATCCAATCGCCAAGGACCGACCAGTCAGAAAGATGATTCATTTCGCAATCGATGTGAACCTTCATGTTCGGAACACGGTTGCTGTCAAGGTGCAATCCCCAACGCGGTGCAAAGCCGGTCAANGCAGTCGCCAGGGCCGATAGGCCAGATTCACGGTTGGTGATGAGGGAAGTCCATGTGTTGGAAAAACACACAGCGTTGGATTCAGCCCACGTTGCGATGCCCGTTTCATCCGCAATACCTCGGTCGTAAGGTGTGCACGACAAGGTCGCATCAATGCCAAGCCGTTCATAGGCCTGGACGATCTCAAATTGTTGCTCGAGGAAGTCCGGCCACTCAATGTCCATCTCTTCCATCTTTTCTTGGTCGCACCCGGCCGAGTTGAGCGTGGTTGGAATGGCGACATGACCATCCCCGTCGGCTGACAAATCCTTCAGAAACTGGCGAAGTCCATGCCCGCCGGTGATGACAGACACACCCGAGACGTGAGCGTGAACGGCTGGAATGTAGCCATCGGCGTTGGCCGTATCGGCAAGGTCNATGACCAAGCGGGCAGCCTTCTGACGCGTTTTCCCCTCCTCCCCGGCCAGTTGGCCAAGCAGTCGTGCGGGAGGCTCCATGCTCTTGCCATTGCTTGATGCCTCATGAACTCACCCCTTTGCNAAGGTGGTAGGCGATAATGAACGGCGGTAGATTAAGAACGATTAACGGGGATATTCCNGTTCATGCCATCAACTGGAGAAGACGAAGCACCNCGGGAAGGAAGAACCAATCAAAACGACCACAGCCAACCGAGCCAAAACGCCCCTCATCATCACCGACGCTGGGCTATGGTCGTGCAAACGTTGACCCTTGTAACCGTCCTGTTTCTCAGCGTCTACAACCACGCCCTCCTAAGTTCATCCTCCGAATCAAGCAGCGCCACCCCATGGCTTGTTGAATCCGAACCGTTCAGCGAACTGGCTCCCTGCAACGAAGGTGGCGTCCGAATCCACACCGGTTTCGACNTGAATGAAAACGGAGTTCTTGACGCTGGTGAACGCCAGGATACAGCGGTCCTCTGCCAAGGCCTACGTGGGCTTTCTGGACCTCAAGGGCAAGCTGGAGTCAGTGGAGTCAACCCCATACCTCAACGGTTGTCGATGGAGGTTGTACCGTTGGGTAATGAAACGTGTCAGCAAGGTGGCGTCATCATGAGGAGTGGACTTGACCTCGACACCAACGACCTGCTTGAACAGAATGAGGTTCACTCGCAAACGATGCTGTGCAATGGAGCGATAGGCCATAATGGAACCAATGGGATGAACGGAACCGATGGAAGCATCGGCGCCAGTGCATTGGTGGACAAAGTCACAGCGCCCACCTACCTCTGTTTGGACGGTTTTGTGGTGCGCTTTGGTGTCGA
Source organism: Methanobacteriota archaeon (assembly GCA_002704515.1). Taxonomy (GTDB): domain Archaea; phylum Thermoplasmatota; class Poseidoniia; order Poseidoniales; family Poseidoniaceae; genus Poseidonia. The sequence goes on along the minus strand of PAGK01000019.1, from coordinate 36,653 downwards.
TGACGGCCTGAGTGACGGCATGGCCAACAATGGGCAACTGGAGGATGAAGAGGTTCGTGAGACGCTGAATTTTTGCTTTGCACCCTTGCGTAGCGAACGAATCACTGATACTTTTGCAGGAACAGGAAACTCAATGACAACAGGTTGTGATTCTGCAACATGGATGGAACATACCGGCCTCTTTGTGTTCGCCGCCAACGATGGAGTCAACGGTTGTGAACTCCACGCCCATCACCCCGAAAGCAACACCACCAACATGGTACTCAACCTGCATTCCACCGGCGATGCATCGCCCGGCAGAGAAGTTGGGATCCTTCCCGTTGAGGAGGGAAAAAGGGTGTTGTTTGACGCTGACGATGGCATCAATGGGCGCCAACTGTGGGTCAGTGATGGCACGCTGAATGGTACCGAGTCCCTGGGCAGCGTGGAGATGACGCCACCTCTGTCCTGGGCGGACGGGCTTCTGTTCCGTTCCACCTCGAACCAGCTGCTTTGGACCAATGGAAGTGATCTTCGAGATTGGTTGGCTTTGCCATCGTGGAACACCTCGCAGCAACAGGGTACTGCAGCGAACCTTTCGGGCTTGTCCAACCTTGGCCAAGCATGGATTCACACGGACGACCAGGCGGTTTGGTTCAGTGCTTCAGATGGTGCCGGTGATGTCGAGCCGTACAGATTGACACGCCATGGGGACCTTACTTCATGGAACATCAATGATTTTGGAAGCGCCCAACTCGAGAACCTCTTGAGCATCGAAACGGACGTGATAGCGGCCGCTTCCCGAGGAGGAGTGAAGCAAGCCTTGCGGTTGTTCGACAACGGGAGCCACGATTGGCTCACGTCGATTTCGCCTGCATCGGGCGATACCAATCTGGGTGAGGGGATGGGCTTGCACCTCATCGGCGAGAACCTCGTCTATGATGCGATGACGGTTCAGGGCGAACCTCGGTTGTGGACCACCAACTTGGCCAACGGCATCACCTTGCAACTGAGTCCTTCCCTGCTGGCCCCTGGTGCTCAAATCGGTGTCGCCAACACGGGCACTCGTCTGTTGTTTGACTGCATGACCTCGACCACTGGATTGGAAACATGCATCACGGATGGCACCCCTCAAGGAAGCAGAGTGCTCTATGATATGACTCCTGGAATGATGTCCTCGGATCTGCGTGGTTTCGCAGCGGTCGGTGAAGACTGGTTGGTGGTCAGCGATGGCTTGGTTGATGGAACATCCATCGGCGTTTCACTTTGGGCGGTGGAAGGAGAAGCCATGCGTTTGGTGTACAATCCATGGGAAGGGAGCAGCAATTCATCGGAGGCCCTGAACTATGGCCAAATGGTGCTCTCACCAACCCAAGCATGGTTCATCGCTCATGATGGCGTGCATGGACATGAATGGCACCGGTGGAGCCATGGGGAATTATCAGACGATTGGATCGTCATTCATCGCTGATGGGAACCATGTTGACACGGTTGATGCAATAGGGGCACGAAACACCCACGACGTAATCCGACGAGGCCTGCTCAGCTTCCGAAAGGGGTTCTCTGCAGGCAAAACAGACCACCACTTCGGTCTCGGCAAGCGCTGGATTCACTGCAACCCGCTGGTCGAAAACAAAACAATCGCCATCCCAGTGGTCGCCACCAACCTCCTCGAAGTACCCCAAAATTCCGCCTTTGAGTTGCTTGACGTCGCGAAATCCAGCCTCCATCATGATGGCACTGGCTTTCTCACACCGTATACCACCGGTGCAAAACATCACGATGGGTTCATCCTTCATGGACTCAGGAAGTTGTTTGATGGCTTCTGGAAAGGCACGAAAGGTGCGAATGTTGAGGTCGATGGCGTTCTCAAAGGTCCCCACGCGCAATTCGTAGTCGTTTCGTGTATCGAGCACATGGACGGCCTCGCCTCGGTCAAGCATCGCTTTGAACGCCGATGGTTCAATTTCAGAACCCGTGACTTCAGCCGGGCGGATGTGGTCCAAACCCACGGAGATAATTTCGGTCTTCTTCCGTACGTTCATCCGATTATAGGGCTGGTAATCCGTGTAGGATGTCTTGAGCGGAATGCCGCTGAACCGTTCATCACCAGCGAGATAGGTTGTGAAACCATCCACGGCTGAAGCCGGACCAGCCAAGAAAAAATTGATCCCTTCTGGAGCAAGAAGAATGGTCCCTTTCAATCCCAAATCCGCACAGAGGCTGCGAAAGACGGATTGCAAGCGGTCTCTGTCGTCAAGGTCAACGAAGCGATATCCGGCAATGTTGGTGATGGGGCCGGACACAGAATAACCTCCAAGATTCACTTCTTGAGCCCACCGCCATCAATCAACCCGACGCCAGTCATGGTTGGAGGCCAACGGTCGGCGCCAGCCTTGGCCAAAGGCACGGCGGGACACCCGAGGAGCGGGAGGCATTTGCCAGCGTTTGTGTTCATTGCGTTCCAAGCGACGAAGAACATCCATGACCATGGTCGGTTCGAACCCATGTTCCATGAGGTCGTCAGCATTCAAGCCGCCTTCGATATGGCCCTGAAGCACCGCATCGAGCAATTCGTAGGGAGGAAGCGTGTCTTGGTCGGTCTGGTCCGGAGCCAATTCGGCAGAAGGGGGTTTGGTCAGGGTTGAAGCGGACACAGGTGCGGTTCGCCCTTCAGCGATGGCTCGTTGATTGAAATGTTCGGCCATGGCGTAAACGTCCATTTTGTAGACGTCACCCAGTGGAGCATAACCGCCCGCCATATCGCCGTAAAGGGTGCAATAGCCCTGGGCGATTTCTGATTTGTTTCCCGTGGTGATCGCCATGCTGGCGTTGGCATTGGCATAACCCATCACGAGAATCGCCCGAAGGCGAGCTTGGAGGTTTTCCCCCGCCACTGGATGACCGTTCGCAAGCACGTTATCGAGGACGGATTCCACGCTTTCATGCATGGTGTCAATGGCATGGAGGTGGTGGTGAAGCCCGAGCGCTTGAGCGGTGTGAAGGGCGTCATCAATGGAATGCTGAGAGGAATGACGGCTTGGCATCGCGAGTCCAGTTACATTGGACGGACCAATGGCTTCAGCAGCAACACAAGCAGCCACAGCCGAATCAATGCCTCCGGAAAGACCGAGGACGATGGAATGAATGGAAGATTTGCGGCAATAATCTGCAAGGCCCGCCACAACGGCATTGGTCAACTCCTCGATGGTGTCTACCAGCATGGCCCCGTCGTCTCCTGGTTCAAGGACCATGAGTTGAGATTGGCCAATGCACAAAGCATCCTCGGCTGTGCTCTTTACCCACTGGCACCCGTCAGGGCCTTCGAGGTTGACCAACAACACGCCTTCTTGCCAAGAAGGGGCAACCACGGCTCGCCCATCGGGCCAAACGACAAGGCTGCGACCATCGAACAAGAGGTCATCGTTTCCTCCGACTTGGTTGGCGAGAAGGAAGGGGTGGCCCAACACCGAGGCTGCATGGCGAGCGACCGCAAGGCGCGTGGTGAATTTCTCCGTGTGGAAAGGGGAGGCCGAGAGGTTCACGGTGGCGTGGATATCAACGCCCTGTCTGCACCATTCAGCGATGTGTTCAATGGGGTCTTGCGTGTAAGCCGAAGGGGTCATGCCCGCTGATTGCCAAGCGTCTTCACAGACCGTCACACCAAGGGTGAAACCACCAAAGGAGCGGGCCAGACCTGAACGGTTTTTAGCAGCAAAATAACGAGCTTCATCGAAGACATCGTAGGTTGGCAACAACTGCTTTTCGGCAACGATTCGACTCTGTTCATCGTTGGTGATGCTGGTGAACTCGGGCCCTGACCTGACCACGCCGTTGGTCGGAAGCGTACGGTCATCATCGGCGGGAATTGGGGTGCCGATGAGCACAGGGAGCGTGGTTGAGACCTTCAGAGCAGCCTCCATCGAACGTTCAACAAAGTCCCGCTCCATCAGCAAGTCCCTTGGTGGGTAGCCGCAAACTGCCAGTTCGGTTGAAACACCGACCGCTGCACCCTCCTTTTCTGCGAGGTGTGCCAAGTCGGAAAGGCGACGGCAATTTTGTCCCAAATCTCCCACGGTTGGGTCAAATTGGAGTAACGCAATCTTGCTCATTCACCCACCCCGAACAATCTCAAGGATGTTTCACAATGTCCCCGTTGGCGTCTTTGTACCACCATTCATTGGCTTCTTTGTCGTGGTACCACCAATAGCCATCCGAGCCCATCACCCAATCGGTTTCTTCCTCGGCGGTCTCTGTGGTAGCCGCAACCGACGCCACAGCGGTGGACGCCACGTGTGCCCTTGAGTTCTCGTCTTCTTGATGGTCGTCATCATCTTCGTAATCGTCTTCAAACTCAGAGGAGTACTCATCCCAGTCATAGTCCGAACGAGAACCTTGGTTGACGGTCATGCGTCGCATCCAAGCCAACAAAGAGATGACTACGGCGATGAGAAGGAGACCGGTTATGCCACCGATGATTGGGTTCACATCACCGAACAACTTCTCTGAGAAGGTGGGTTCTTCAGCCACTCGAACTTCAATGGTTGGGCCGCTCACGGTCACTCCATTGTCCAAGGTTGCTTCGACCCATTGAATGCCGGCCACTTCAGGGCCCCAATCCACGGCGACGAGACCGATGGCGCCTGCTTCGGCCGAGACGGTGATTCGTTGAATGAGCGTCCGTTGACCGTCAGGCATGACCGTCTCAAAGGAGACACCAGTCTCCCCTTGGAGGGTTCCGATGTTTTCCACTTCCAACTGGATTGAGGTCGTATCACCTACATCCATCAACAAGCGAGAGTAGGTCATTGCAGACGGAGAAACGGTGAATTCGGGTTGAAGCCATTCCATGTTCCAGGTGGCCAAGAAAGGATTGTTCATGTTGCCACCAAGACCGGTCACGGCGTTTCCAGCAAGGTCTCGGCCAGCGATGCTGATCTTGACTTCCATACGGTCGATGAGCATCTCGTTGGTGATTTCACTGAGGTTCATTTCACCGTACAACTCCAAACTTAAGCCATCAATCTCTTCTCCATCGAGAAGGAGTGGCTCTCGCCCGGAGCGGATGACGTCACCGGTTTCAAAGTCCTCAACTTGCCATACCAATTCAAGCGAGGCCATGTCAAGGCCTCCCAGTTCCTGAACCAAAACTCGGACCTCATGATTTTCACCACCCAAGATGGCCCGAGGACGTGGTGAGAGAACCTCTTGGGGTTCGGGGCCTGTGCCGTCAACGACAATCCACTTCACCGAGGTTTCTTGGTCGGTCAAATCAACGCCCTGTCCTTCAAGGCAAGCGACGCCCCATGTCATCGGCAATGAACCGGATGAGGCTGGTGCCGTGATGGCTTTCGACCAAATCCCCTCTATGGCCATAACGCTGTAGGTCTGGCCGGCGAAGAAGATGTCAACTTGGCAATCGAAATCAGGAACGGTTGTGGTTTCTGCGAAGACGAGGCCTCCAGAGATTTCCATCGGCGTCAACGGGGTGACCCTTGCTCCATCGCCAAGGAATGAACCGCGAGTCAAATGCAGGTTAACGCTCTCTTCAGGTATGGTCAATCCTGCGGAAAAGCGCCATCGATGTTCAGGGAAGTTTCGAGTTTCTTCTTGACCGGAACGGTCGACCACCAAAATCGCAGGCTCCCGACGGTTATCACCCAAATCGGGGGTGTTCCATCCGAGGTGCAGGTGGATGTTGAGGATCAAGTCGTTTTCATACGGATCTGCGATGCCGTTGGCGCCCAGCATGGTGCATTGATCGATGAAGACGTGCGTTGACGTCGTGGTGCATGCCCCGGTCTCAAAGGACCATTGGATGCTCATGGCATCGCTGCCTTGGTTGCTCGCCAGCATAACTTCGACGGTTGACAAATCAGAACCGCCGTTCGGTTCGCTGATCTGCACGTTGAGTTCGTAGGGTTGTCCAGGATGAAGCCAAGCTTTTCGTCCATCGACCCAAGCAAAGGCGTCTGGAGCGATCTCCGGGGCACCGTCAATCGCCAGCTGATACATGAACAACTGTTCACCGTCTTCAGCACTGCCACCGTCTTGAATGGGATAGCCGGAGGGGTCGGTTCCATCGAGGTAGACCGCTACTTTCTGCCCGAGGCTACCATCGGTGTCGTCGAACATCAAGGTGTAAACACCAGTGAGTTGCGTCAAATCGCTGGGCAAGAGCATGGGCATTGAATGGAATTCACCTTCATCCGGCCAACCATTGAGGTTGGTGTCGTCGGTCCATTCTTTCCACACCATGGCCGACATGGCGCTTGGAAGGACTGGCTGGTCCGTGATGGTGACTTGCATCACCTGTGTTGGACTCGGAGTGCGGTGGTCGTAGCGGTAGAGGGAGGACGCTGCCACACGTGGCTTGACGGAGTCAACCGTGAAGGTGCGACTCAATGACCCTGGCTCAACGATGCTTGAGCCGTTTAACGAAACGAGGCTGACTTCCCACATGACATCGCCATAGGTGAACGGAATGGTTTCGGTGAAGTTCCAATACGCTCCGTCAAGAGAGGTGGTGTTTCGAACCGGTGTTCCATCCCGGTACAAGGTCAGTTCAGCATCACCGTCAACGAATCCACGGAGATCGCTCAAGCCCTCATAACCAACTTGGACGGAGACGTTCATCGATTCACCGCCTCGGAGGTACAAGCGGCTGCTCGGCATGATGACATCGTCTTCGTAGAAGGAAACGGATTTCACCTCAAGGTCATTTTCGTAGCCTTGATTCGGACCACCGCCCCACGTGTGAGAGAATGGAATGGAGATAACGCCACTCTGCATAACCAAGCGAGAGGTGACGGTCAACTGTTGTTCATCATCCCACATGGGTCGCAATCGGAAGGTGATGTTGGTGAGAACATTGGTGCCGTCCTCGCTAATTTGAATCGAGTCGGTGGGGTGAAGTTCAATCAAATCCGAGTCGCCCAGTCCGGCAGGCGCACCGCCTCCCGAAGGGAACAAGAGCGTCGCTTGGTTGGTTTTACTGAACACATCGAGCCGGTGATGGGTGATGCTGCCTCCGATGACCTGGTATTCCGTGCTGATCGTTTGCCATTCCTTGGAAGAGGTGAGAACGGGTTGAGGATCGGTCATGCCGCCGCCCTGGAGGCGGACGGTGCTCGAAGTTTGAAGGTTGACTACTTCAACGGTCAAACCCCCACGTTCCTCTGCCATGAAGGGCAACGGTACAGCTTGCATTCCGGCGATGTTTTGGACGGTTGTTCGGGCTTCGTTCACGCCCATCACGAAAGAGGAGGAAGCATCAGCGATCACGTTGTGGTTGGCGTTGTAGGATGCTCGAAGTCCACCAAGAACAGTTACACCGCTCCCCGAAACCTCAATGCGTGCTTCAGTAAAGTCAGTTCCAAGGATCTCAACTGAGTTGGCAGTATTACTCAATGCCTGAACGAAATCTGCCAATTCGTCTCCTGTGAGGTGGAAAATACCAGCCGTGGTGTCGTTCGTTGTTCGGTTGGCAATCAGCGTGTTCTGGACGAAGAGGGCGATTTCGAGCACACGACCGGCCTCGGCTGCATAGCTGAAACCGAAGGACGTCAAGTCGTGTTGTGGAACCCACAACCTTGCATCGGACGGCGCCCCTGAGGACAGGGAGAGTTCCATGTGTTCCTCTGCATTCGCAAATCGATCTTGCCATCCCCACGTACCAACACGAGCATCGGCTCCACCCCACTCGTAGCGGTCATCGAGGTTGAAATCCAACATCGGTCGAGCAGGATGTTGCCCACCAAACATGTCCATGTGAAGGGACTCAACGTTCCAAACGCTGTAGTTGCTCATGTTTCCATCAGCAGGAGGAATTCCAACCACACGGGCTTGCATTCCTACCGAGTCTTGGTTGGTGGTCGGCGTGTAGGGCAAGGACACGTTCATCCAAGCATCATCCGGGTGGAAGCGAACTTGCACCTGCCCATAGGTCACCACACCGTCCAACTTCGCATCGTACATTGGAGCGTTGGCCAACATCCACGGGGAGGTGATGGTTGAGTTGAGTTCTGGACCGGCAACGGTTGCGAGCGGTTGGAAATAGGTGGCGTTGTTCATGGTCCATCCACGGTCGATAGGGTTCGTCCAGAACGACTCGCGCATGGCCCCATCGCCAGCCATCGAATGAACTTCGGGCATCCCGTTTCCGCTGCCTTTGAATTCGAAGTGGAGGCGGAATTGGTCAACCGTGGTGTGGTCAAGGAGATTGAGTGGCACCACCTGCTGATTGGAACCGAGCATACCAGGAATGACCTCGCCGGCCGTGTTGAGAACGGACCAGTTGAGGAAGGCGCCCGCAGGAATCTGTGCTTCGATGTAGAGTGGAGCGTAGGTGTCGGCGGCCAGAAGTTGGGTCGTCCCGGCTTTGTGACCCATGGTTGGACTGGTCCAGTTGGATTCGGGAGGCGTGGCGATGTGGATGTCGTCGACAAACCAATAATCGCAACAGGTGCTGCTGCCACTGGTTTGATGAATCCTAAATTGAGAATTGGCATGGAGTGCTGCTGCAGGGAGCACGGTCATGAATTGGGAGTTTGAAGTTTGAGCACCGCCACCGCTGAAGGTTTGAAACGCTGTCCAACCGCCTGCAGCTGTCTTGTATTGAAACTGGAGGTTCTCCCCGGAGTCGGGTGTTTCACCGCAACCCGACCGCCCTTCGTGAACCCAAGCGTGGAACGGAACGTTGGCGCCTCCGGCGAGATTGACAACCGGTGAGGTTCCGTAGGTAGAGCCAGCATAGGTGCGAAGCGAACCACCTGTAGATCCGTTAAACCCGCACGCAGGAGACGTGACTCGGGCCGTGTAGGAATTTGAGAACGTCCAGCCTTGGTTATTGGTGTTGAAATCCCACAAAATTCCGGGTGATGAACCGGTAAGGGCTCCGGTATCAGCAGAAACGCTCGAGCCGTTGGACAACGCGTCGGGGTGATTCCAATCGCTGGCGCCATCCCACACAAATCCGGATTGAGTCGGCAAGATTCGAGGCGAAAAGTTCAGTTCGGCACTGACCAAAGGTTCGCCATCCGGCAAATCCAACTTGAACATGGTGTTGGGGTTCGTGGTGAGTGTGAGGTTCATTTCATCGCCTGGACCGGCTCGCAGCACATCATTTTCATGCTCGAGGACCTCGGCTACAGGACGAGCAGGTTCAACCACACTCCCCCACGAACCGAGGAGAAAGAGGACCACCAAGCCAACAGCCTGTGCATGGGCAAGCCTACCCGCCATGAACCATGGTGCCCTTCCAAGGACTTGAAGGAAACCCCTTCCCATTTTCCCACCCTCCTTTTTGGAAACCGATGAGGAAAGATGTGAGAAAACGAAGAAGGAGGGCAGACGATTCAAAATGAACAAAATGCGGAGTAGTGTTCAAAACCGCGACCTCGGTCGGTGAACCATGGCTCAACCTTCATCGGCAGGTGAACTGAACGCCGTGCGTTTGGAAACGACGCTCTTGGAACAATGGATGGAAGAAAACACCTTCCAATCCTCCATCGATCAGCGTAGAAAAAACGCCCCCTTCATTTTCCTAGAAGGCCCTCCAACGGCCAACGGCAAGCCTGGAATTCACCACGTCGTTGCTCGAACCTACAAAGACCTCGTCTGCCGATGGAAGGCGATGGAAGGGTTCCTTGTCGAGCGAAAAGGAGGCTGGGATACGCACGGTCTGCCGGTGGAAATCGAAGTCCAGAAGCGGTTGGATTTGATGAGCAACGAAGCCATCGAAGAATTTGGAATGGCGGAATTCAACCAGGCCTGTCGAGAATCCGTGTGGACCTACGAAGCCGCTTGGCGCGAGATGACCGAACGCATGGCCTACTGGGTCGACCTCGACAACCCCTACGTCACCTTGCACAACGATTACGTGGAATCCGCTTGGTGGGCATTGAAGCAAATGTTCGACAAAGGACTGCTCTACCGTGGCCACAAGGTCCTCCCCTACTGTCCGCAAACGGGCACATCCTACTCCAGCCACGAAGTGGCACTTGGCTACAAAGAAGTCGAGGAACCCTCGGTCTATGTGAAATTCAAATTGAGCGACGACGACGCTTCCATCCTCGCATGGACGACCACGCCGTGGACGCTTCCAGGCAACGTCGGTTTGGCGGTTGGTCCCGATGTAACGTACGTTCGATGCCGCATCAAAGAGGCCGCAGGTGAAGCATGGACCGGTGCGGGCGGCGCTGATGTTGGTGAGGAGGTCATTCTTGCCAAGGACCTGATGAAGGAGGTTTTGCGCCATCACGTCGACATCATCGAAGAATTCCCTGGCTCATCATTGGTTGGACGATCCTACGAACCCTTGTTCCCTGAAGCCGTGCCGCGCGGCGATTCAACCACGGCTTGGACGGTCCTCGCGGCCGATTGGGTCACCACCACCGACGGAACCGGCGTGGTCCACACCGCCGTCATGTACGGTGAAGACGATTACAACCTCGGAATGGAAGCGGGTCTCCCCGCTCACCACACGGTGGGCATGGATGGAGCCTTCGTGGCCGGCACGCATCCGGAGCTTGATGGCAAGTACGTGAAATCGTGCGATGAGGCCATCATCTCCCTTCTCTCCTCACCCGGTGGAAGCAACGGAACAGGCCCTCAAAGCGGTTTATTGTACCGTGAGAAAGCCTACCTTCACGACTACCCGCATTGCTGGCGCACCGACCACCCGCTTCTTTACTACGCCATGGATTCCTGGTTTGTCCGCATGACGGCCGTCAAGGAAAACCTCCTCAAATTCAACGACCAAGTCGAATGGGCTCCCGATTGGGTGGGTGAAGGACGGTTTGGCGAATGGCTGCGCAACGTGAAGGATTGGGCCATCTCCAGGGAACGGTACTGGGGTACTCCTCTGCCGGTATGGCGCAGTGAAAGTGGAGAAATGAAGTGCGTTGGGTCCATTCAAGAACTCCAAGACGAAGTCGCCAAAGCGGTGGCGGCTGGAATTGAAAACCCGGACTGTCCCGATGATGTTGACCTTCATCGCCCCGTGGTCGACGGCTACACGTTGCTCTCTGATACTGGTCAGCCGATGAAGCGAGAACCGTTTGTGATGGACTGCTGGTTCGACTCCGGTTGTGCCCCCTTCGCTCAGTGGCATCATCCTTTCGACAACGAATCTACCTTCAATGCCTCTTTCCCCGTTGACTACATCTGTGAAGGCGTGGACCAAACGCGTGGATGGTTCTACACCTTGCTGGCCGTTTCGGCCACGGTCTTTGACAACATGGCCTACAAGCGTTGCCTTTCGCTTGGATTGATCTTGGATGCAGAAGGCAAAAAGATGTCCAAATCCCGTGGCAACATCGTTGACCCGTGGGACCATTTCAACCGGGAAGGGGCAGACGCAACCCGTTGGTACATGGTCACGGCTGGCGCACCATGGAACCCGATGAAGTTCGACCCAAACGGCGTTCGAGAAACCTATGCGAAGATGTTCCTGACGATGTGGAACGTCTACAAATTCCATGCAGATTATGCGGCGCTTGATGGCTTTGATCCCGAGGCTCAAACCGTTGAGGTTGGAAAACGCAGTGCGCTAGACCGCTGGATTCTTTCTCGCCTTCACACGGTGGCCGCAGAATACCATGAAAACTTCACCAATTGGCAATTCCACAAAGCCTGCAGGGACCTTGAAGACTTCATCGTGAACGATGTTTCAAACTGGTACGTACGACGCAGCCGACGACGCCTCTGGGACGAGGCCGATAGCCACGACAAACTGGCCTGTCAGCACACCCTCCACGAAGTACTGGAAACCGTTTGCCGCTTGGTAGCGCCCGTTTCACCGTTCATGGTGGACCACATTCACCGAAACCTGACAGGAACAAGCGTCCACACCGCCAACTGGCCACTCGGCATCCCCGGTACGCTCGAGGGAGCCACCGCCGATGCTTGGGACAAAGAAGCCGCTCGAGCCACCGCTGTACTTCCACCACAGGACCTTGCCCTCGAGCAAACCATGGCGCTCGTGCGGGAGCTCGCCGAAGCAGGCCGTCGAATTCGAATTGACGGCGGTCGTCGTCAGCGCCTTCCTTGCGCACAAGGATGGATTGTCGCGGGACCCGACCTCAGTGAATTTCACGACCTGCTCGCAGAGGAATTGAACGTTGAAGCGATTCGTGTCGAAAACGACCTTGACCGTTTCCAGCGCATTGAACTCGCTCCAAACTTTAGGGCTCTTGCCCCCAAAGCCCGCTCAGAGGTGAACAACGTCGCACAAGCGATTCGGTCAGCCGACGATCCGGAAAGTCTCCTCGCTGCCATCAACGACGGGGGAGCCGATGTGCTTGGCGTCATGGTCGAGGCCTCTGATGTTGAAGTGAAGCGTGTTGAGCGAGAAGGATTTGCTGCTCAAACCGTCGAGGCAGAAGGAGAAAGCCTGCACGTCAGCCTCGTTTTGGACATGAATGACACACCTGCTCTGCTCTCAAAGGGGATGGCCCGTGATATTGTTCGTCGCGTGCAAGCCAAACGGAAGGATTTGGACTTGGCCATCGAAGCGACCATTGATTTGGAAATTTGGCTGTCCAATGCCCCCGAGATGATGGCAACCGATGAACAATGGGTCGCCACCGAAACACGAGCTGCTGGCTGTGTTTTCCACGGTTCAAACGACCAAGCACCAAGCGATGCCGAGCAGTTTGAAGTCGACGGGACCATCGTCCAATTCACCGTGAACTGAGGTCTCTTCGTGAGGATCGTATCCCTGGTTCCCAGTTTGACATTGACTCTATTTGACTTCGGACTCGATGCAGAAAGCATCGTTGGACGAACGCCTTGGTGCATCCATCCCGCAGGCTCTGTCAACGATGTTCCTGTTGTAGGCGGGACCAAAACACCGACCTTGTCAAAAATTGAAGCGGCGCGGCCGGACCTTGTTGTGATGGACAAGGATGAAAATCCAAAAGCGGTCTATGAATGGTGTTTAGAGCAAGGCTACGCCACGTTTGTGTGCGATGTTCGTCATCCAAGGGATGTTCCCAGCATGCTGCGGGCATTGGGGGAAGCGGTCCAGTGTTCCAAGGTGGCAGAATCATTGGCATGCTCGATTGAATCGACCCTCGCCGAGGCACCTGAAAGGCAAATGCGTCGGGCGCTTCCGTTGATTTGGCACAAGCCACTGATGGCGGCGAACGGCACCACCTATGCGGGAAACATGTTGGCATGCTTGGGCTATGAGGTACCCGACATCGAACCGAATGGAACGGGTTACCCGGAAGTCACCCCACAAGTCATGGTTGATTACGGTATAACGGACGTCTTCCTTTCCAGTGAACCTCATGAATTCACAACCGAGGAAGGTGAAGCGATGGAGGCTGCCTTTCAAAGCATCACGGACGAGCCTCCAACCATCCATTTCATCGATGGAGAAGATTTGACGTGGATGGGAAGCCACACCGATGTGGCTCTACGACGCCTTCGAAAATACATCAATCGGAACTGAAGAAGTACGAATGATTCATCCTTCGCACCAAAGCGACGGCTTCAAATCACGCCGGAGCGAGGGGTCATCATGCGCAGAACCCTTGTGGTGATGGCGATGGTCATGTCCATGCTGCTCGCGGGTTGCTTTGGCGACGGCAGCGGCACGGTACCGGTCGAAGCAGAGCCCCCGCTTTTCGACTCCTATTCCCGGATCGATGCACAACCGCATGAAGTGGAGCGCATGTTCCATACCGTGGATTTGCGAACCAATCAAACCACCAACACCACGTGGGCTGTGTTTGATGCCTCGTACGGAGGGAATTGTTGTGAACACTATCTGGCGACCGACATTGACGGGCAAATTCTGAACATCGGTGGCGAGTATCCGGTCTTTTCTGCCGACCGAGGCCACCTCTGGGACACCTACATTCCGCCTGCCCTCCCGGACGCTCAATGCCGAACCTTCGTGCCTACGAACCCTGGACAAGAAGGGCTCGGGGAAGGAAGCATCGTCCAAGCGACCAATGGCGACATCATCTCCATGTCGTGGTACCCCTATGTTGGAGGCGACCTCAAACTCGACAAGTTCTACGCCATTTTGTACGATGAATCAGAAGGTGAATGGAAGTGGTGTTACAACCGCATTACTGAACCGTTTTACGACCGTTCATGGCAAGTTGAAGTGATTGGACCCATCAGTTCGTCGATTGGAGACGGAGAATGGGCAAGCATCGTGGTCTCCAATTTTTGGCACCAAACTCAAAACGCTGGAGGCCAAATCAGCGTGGATGGACTCAACTACTACCCCTTCCAGTTCCCGGACCGAGACGGCGGAGACCCTTCGATTGAACTTGACTTGGATTTCACCGGCGCCGATCTCCCTGCCTACTGGGACGTGAACAAGCCCCACAAGGAAATGCGGGCTTTCCCTCTCCCAAGCGGCGGACTCATTTTCCCATCCTACTACAACAACGGCAACGCTGCGTACATGGACACCACCCTTTCATGGAATGAATTGGAGGTACAGTTTCCCTCTGAATATTGCCAAATCGACCGGAAAGGAAGCATTCACTGTATGGTGAACGGCGGAACGAGTTTCACGCATTACCTTTCAACCGATGGAGCCAACACCTGGTCAAACTACACCTATGGTCTCGATACGACCGCCTCCCAAATCGAAGAATGGGAATTTCAAGCGAATGGCGAATTGGATTTGTTTGTCCTCAACGTCCGCTATCAATCCACGGAAGGTCCCGATGTGGACACCGTCTACCATGTTCGGGGATACTCGGAAGACATGTCTCCGGACACGCTGACCTACATTGGGCAAGGCGACCTTGATTCCACCTCTGGGGCTGGCAACGACATCCGTTTCGATTTCGCATCGCTTGGCATTCTCAACGATGGCGGGGTGGTGGTGGCTTACCACGATTCAACCGACCCCGACCCACTCTTCGCAGTCGAGTTGGAAATGCCGGTTTGATCAATCAACTTCGGCAAACATCTCGAGGATATCGCCGAACAGGGCCTTTGCTGGCCCCGAACTCTTCTCAACCAACCGTTTAACGATGAGTTCTGGGGTTGAACGAGCGAGGTGGTTACGCTTCGGGGTGCGGTCCACGAGCAACTCCAAGTCTGGACCGAGCCCACTTGCCTCGATGCCATCAACTCGCAAATCATCCCGTCCTGTTGACGCAAGAATCGCTGGAGCAAGGTGAGTCACCAACAGCATAGAGGTGTCGGATTGCGCTTCCGCAGCCAACAACATACCGGCAATGATTCGGGCACCAGCACCGGGTTCAGTAATGGCTTCGAGCTCGTCGGCCAGAATCAATTTAGGCGTAGGGTCGCTGACGACCGTGGCCAATTCAACAAGGGTTTGNTCGAGCGCNCCNGCNCTNTGAGNGCCCCCGGCCTTTGCCAANATGTGGAGGGCCTCGACCTTACCGACACGGGCATGTTTTGCCGGAACGGGCAGACCCATGTGAGCGAGGATGCACGCATAGGCCATGCATTCCAAGAGCGTGGTTTTTCCNCCCGAGTTCGCCCCTGTAAGCAAAGCAAGNGATTGNTGGTCNCCCTTGNTGGCCGCCGAGCCGAGGCCGTANGTGACGGGGTCAGGGTCGACNCCAAGCAAAATATGCCGNCCTTCGTCCAACCAAAGACCNTGGTCAACAAGTTCCGGCATGACACAACGGTCATGGCGNGCCCANCTNGCGATGGACAACCACTGGTCNACTTCGATGAGCCGNCTCACGGCNTGTTCNCAATGAGNTTTCATNGGNCCGAGTTGGCGGGCAAGNTTCACGAGATGATCGGTCTTCTCNGCTTTCAATTTGGATTCNAGAGCNGCATCNATACCGTCGATGGTTCGTCGGTCAATCTTTGCCGGCCAGGCNTCGGTGAACAGATCAAANGGACAACGAAGNTGAGCCGGTTCAAGGAAGGNAGCGAGGTGTTCACGNGCCTGTTGCATCGCTTCCTGAATAACATGGCCGGTGGCGTCNCTGAGTTTTCGTTGNAACGAGGTCCCNTCCGCTAAGGCTTCGAGCAGTTCGGCNCCNGAAAGCGCCATTTTAGCATCGTTCATGGCTTGTTCAACCTGNTGATTGACGTCTTCTTCGAGTTGCTTGACCGTCTTCCACAATTCGTCTTTGATGCGGGCCACTTCNTCGATTTGTGATGCATCACCGAGCAGACCCATGGTTTCTGGAAGNGCCTCGAGAGGTTTCAATGCCTTTTCCAGTTCGTTAAACGCCACNTTNGAGGGCCANNGACCGGNCTTCNTCGCCTCGATGACCGAACACACCACATCCAATGTCCTGCGNTTGTGNGTGAACCAATCGATGGTTCGTTCGGGGAGGATGAGCGCCTCNTCAGGTGATGAACCCAGCACCAGCCACCCGTCCGGCGCTTCCATTGGAGCGCCCGAACCCANCCAAGANACGGTNTTGAACACCGTGTAGTCNTTCCANGTCTCTTGGTCGGTNGGTTTGAGNACNCGGCAATAGCGCTTGAGATGNTCNNNNGGTTCGGANGAGACCACCACGCGCTCGTANCGCTCTTGTTTTTCCTTCAAACGGCCGAGNTGNGCCCATTCTTCCTTNCGTTCATTCAACCATTCNGAATCAAGATGCATGGCTGCACCAATGAACTGACGCCGTGGTTCTGGGTCNNNGATNGGCATCAACAAGCCCATGCGTTCTTTGGTTGCAGAACAGGAGGCAAAGGATTGGATGTGGGAGAGAAGATGCTGGTGAAGCTTCTGTGCTTCCTTNGTCGCAAGGAACGTGCCTTCCCCTCCAGCAAANGACCGAGCAAGAGAAAGCGCCCGCTTNACGGACAGNCCTTCCACTTCCGCCANNCGGCCTACGTCGCCNGATGCCANGGTNGACACGACGGCTTCTTCNGAGCCAAAGTGGTCCTTCATTTTCGACGCCATTCGTTCGCTGACACCNGGAAGCGTTGTCAAAACCATGNNACACATNGTTTGTCAAGGGCTTAAGAGGATGACCCTCGGGGGTGGCGTGAGTTGAGGANTTTCGAAGNGAGNGGCTGGTTGGCACTCCATAACCTATTGAATCTCTATNGGGAAGTCAAGTGGCANAATGAAGANTGCGTTNGAATCATGAGACTCAAAAATGACCCCTGGCGCTCGGACGCGCCGTCCTATGACCGAACATGGTCTGAAATTGAAGCGATGCTTGAANCAGCCANNAGCGAAATGAAATCNCAACGTGCCAAGTACAAGTTGCGAAAAATTTCAGGTCCGAGGGAGGCAAAATACCGTGCCCTCATGAAGTTTCAACGGGCCAAGGGAATCGTGGACACCCTGCGTTGGACCCTTGGCGTTCGCGGGCAAGCCTCCCCCCTTGATGAAGGACTGGGCGATTGAACTCAGCACGCACGCTGACCTTCGCCACCGTACTCGATCATCGGTGCTTGAAACAAGTCATCACAGGTGCGGTTGACGAGGGGGAGCGTAAGGGTGGATTGTGCCCAATTGATGGAGTAGCCACCTGCTGCGCCGGGAGAAGGGACGTAATCTCGACCGGTTTGTGAGAGGGTAATTTCAATCGAATCACCGGCGCTGATGAACACATCCATCGGCATAAATTCCATTTTTCCGACCACGGTTTGGAAGCCGATCAAGAACTCTTGACCGTCGCGACCACCCTCATGGAATCGGAAATCCATAACCGCATGGCCCAAACGCAGCCCGTTACTATCGCTCATCTCAAGATAGCCGTGTGCACCGTTTTGGGTGTGGGGGGTGACGGCGATGTGGAAACTCGGCATACCAGCGATGTAGACGTCCTCCTCAAAGGGCCCATAGGTCATCGTGATGNTTTCGGTGGTGGTCACCATGGAAGCACCTGAAGGATTCAAATCTGCGCCCCCAATTTCCCTGTATTCGGTATCTGGGGCNGGATAGGTGGACTCGAAGCGCCAGCCGCCATGGTTGTCTTGCATCTCAACACCAAGGGTTGGTTGTCGTCCTTCTTCACGGAGGTACCAATCAAACCAATACAGCATCTCGTCAGCCCAGTCCCATCGAAGGGTGTAGGGGTAAGCCTCGGCACCTTCACCGGAAGGAAGNCCGCTGTGGCCGGATTTACGGTCNGGATAATCGTGGGCCCATTGACCGGCCAGCGTTTTGATCTCAATGCCAGCGTCCTCAATTTGTTGATGGATAGGGAAGGCCATGTGGGGGTCAACGTTCCAGTCTTGCATGCCTTGAATGAGGTAAACTGAACCGTTGTAATTCTCAACGACCCGGTCGAGGAAGGAGCGCTCGGTCCAGTAGTCATTGCCCGCATAGGTCACCATGCCACCCGAAAGGTAAGCTGCAGGCCCGTTGACGTAGCCCTCGAGGTAGCCTTCACAGAGGGTGTGGGCATCCTCGCTGTCCCCATCAATGCCAAACGAGCCATACACACCGTTGTGCATGATGGCACCACGGGCTTCCATGCTTCCATTACGCCACATCAATTCGTGAACGCCGATAAGGCCCGACATCGGCACGATGGTGGCGAGGTGGGGATTGCCGAAGGTTGCCGCTTGCCATGGCGTTGAACCGTCATAGGATTTGCCGATGAGTCCAACGTTGCCGTTTGACCATGCTTGTGTTCCAAGCCATGTCACCGCAGCATCGATGCCGCGCTGTTCATCGGTGCCCATCAGGTCCATGCAGTGGTTGGATTCACCGGTGCCAAAGACCGAGACTTGGGCCACTCCATACCCGTGAGGGACATAGTTCTCNATGAGCATCTTTCCAAGGCGGTCGGCCGGCGTCAAGGCGTCGACGTCACCGTCGTTGTAGTACGGGCCAACCTCGGCGATGACAGGAACCTGGCAGGAGGGGTCAAGGGATTCACTTTCCCAATCGCACCCTTCAATGACGGGTAGCCACAGTCCAAGGTGAACTTCGGCGTCGCCGGTCAAGCCTGCGCCACCGTCGGCGGCGGTGATGGTCGGGACGGGGACGTAAACCGAACGAACGGCATCGAGGGCATAGGACCCGTTCTGACTCACACGTGCATAGATGTCTTGGTCGTCGTAGACAAGGTTGGAGCGGTCCCACGGTTCGGGATAGACATTGTCCTCAGACTCATCCATCTTTTCAGTGGTATCCTCACCAAAACATCCGGCAAGCATGCTGGTCGAGAAGAGCAGCACCACCAACACGGGCTTNAGGTCCATGTTGTCAACGGGTGCAAAGGCTTGCTTTGAACCAATCGGAGCCGTGTGTTTCACTCGCTGTCAGCGTCGTCGCCGGATTCGGCCTTCTGTGCAGCCAATTCTGCTCGGACTTCGTCCATGTCGAGTTCTTGCAACTTGCCAATCAAATCGGTCAGAGCGTCTTCGGGGAGGGCACCGGGTTGCATGAAGACACCAATGCCTTCTTTGAACGCAATCGTGGTTGGGATGGAGCGGATGCCAAACATGCCGGCCAGACCTTGTTGCTCTTCGGTGTTGATCTTCCCAAACACGACGTCGGGGAAAGCCTCNGANACACGCTCGTAAACGGGGCCGTAGGCTTTGCAAGGACCGCACCACTCTGCCCAAAAGTCAAGAATGACAAGTTCGTTGTTTTCAATGGTTTCTGCGAAGATGGGTTCGCTGAGGTCTAGGGTGGCCATATCTCATACGGGGTCATTCCGCCTTTTTGAAGGCATGTGAAAGCCAAGGACCGGAGGAACGCGCTTATCACCCGTCAATTCCTGCGCTAACCATGAGCCGCCGATTGACCCTTGCTTTGCTTATCGTCGCCCTCTTCCTGGGCCAAAGTGCAAACACGGTTTTGCTCGAGGAAACTGCAACCATAAACGAGACTGGGGCTCGAAACGTTGATGTCCGAATCAGTGAGATTCTGGTCTCGGCTTCATCCGAAGATTACAACGGCACCGACTGGAACAATGACGGCGACATTGGCTCAATGTCTGACCAATTCATTGAATTGTGGAACGCTGGAACCGAACCGGTCGATGTCTCGGATTGGCTTCTTGATGACATAGCAGGCGGAGGAGCTGCGCCCTGCCGCCTCGCATGGAACACCACCATCGAAGCGGATGGCTACATTGTCATCTTCCGAGCCAGTTCTCGAATTGAACTTGATTATTGGGACGGCGACACCGCTACCATTTCCGACAGCGCAGGCAACCTCGTCGACAGCCTTTCCTTCCCTGGCGAAGATTCGTGGTGGGANACCTCCTACCTCAAGAGCGCCGATGGTAACNTCTCCAAAGTGTCTCCACCCACGCCAGGGTGGGGTGATGGGGCAACGCATGCCTTCGCCCAAAACATGGTTCGATGTTATGGCCTCAACGACAACGTNCATTCAGATGCATACGTGCTCAAGGGCCGAATTGTTCCCATGACCGGTGAAGCCGATGTCATCAACAACGGNCATGTCTTGGTCAANGANGGCATGATNGAGGCNGTNTGGGANAACGANGTGCCNTCCGANATCCAACTCACCAATGTGCCCGTGATCGANACCAACGGNACGATTTANCCAGGTTTNCTCGACCTTCACAACCACCTCCACTACAANCAAGCCCCGCTATGGGACATGACACCCCACCTGTCNGANAACAACCGCAATGCATGGGGCGGNTACAACAACCGNTACGAGTGGAAAAACCATCCCGATTACAGTGAGCAAGTCACCAAACCGAAGATGTTGGTTCACTCGGGACCGTACTGGAACATGGAATCTCAAGCCATGAAGTACATCGAAATGAAATCCCTGGTCGGCGGAGCCACCGCAGCCCAAGGCGGACCGAGCAACCCCGATGACAGCTACGCAACCGTGCTTTCAAGAAACATCGANGATTACAATTTCGGCAGGGATGANATTCACACCAAGGTGACGGAGTTGACCTCTGATTACGTCGGCAACCACATCAAAACAGGNAATGCGAGCGGTGAANTGGACGCATGGTTCATTCACATCGCCGAAGGNGTTGACGAGCGAAGCCGNGCCGAATTTGACATNCTGGTNCANAACAACCTGTTGGTCGGTGAATTGGTGTTGATTCACGGTGTTGCTCTTGGGGCACAAGAATTCAGGCAAATGGCAGACGTCGGTGCTACCCTCGTATGGTCTCCCCTGTCCAACCTTTTGTTGTACGGCCAAACCGCCGACATTGCTGCGGCGAAGGAAGCAGGCGTCCACATCGCCCTAGCGCCCGATTGGGCGCCTTCGGGTTCAAAATCCCCGCTTCATGAACTCAAGGTCGCCGACCTTTGGGACGATGAGATGCTTGGAGACATCTTCACCGATTACGAATTGGTGGACATGGTCACCGCCGGTGCCGCTGAGGCGACAAACTGGGACAACGAAGTCGGCACCATCGCTCCTGGCATGGTCGCTGACCTGGTCGTGGTTGACAACATTCATGCCAACCCCTATCGAAACCTCATCAACGCCATCGACCCCGATGTCCGTTTGACCGTCGTCGGAGGACTGGCTGTTTACGGCGATGCCGACATCATGACTGCGCTGAAGGGAGCCGACAACGAACCTGCCGGTAAATTCGGTAAGGCGGTTGACGTCACCTTCCTCGCCGCTCCAGAAGGAGCACAAACTTGGGCGAGCATTGTGGAAAATTTGACCATGGCCATGCGCTTTGATGTTGACGAAATGACCGCCGCCTTCGGCGATGCCAACGACTTTGACAGCGTCACTCGAGACATGAGCTACGTGGGTTTGGACCCGTGGTACACCTACGGTGATGAACGCTATTTCAACGTCCTCAACGGCTCGGGAACGGCCAATGTACACGTTGAGATGTCGTTGCTTTATGACCGATATTATGACCGAGCGGAAAACCTTCCCGCTATCACCGAATTTGATGAGATTGAGGAGCCAGAACCAGAACCATGTGCCGATGGCAGCATGCCCCCTTGCGCTTCCACCAACCCAGATAATGGCGGAGACAACACCGGCGACCAGACAACGGAACCGACCGATTCCACTGAGGACAACAGCGATACAAATAGCGGAAACAACGGTCAAAACACCGTTCCAGTTGATACATCTCAGGCAGAAGAGGAAGACGTCGAAAGCGCTGCTCTCATGATGTTCTTCGGTTTGGTCATCTTCCTCCTAGCAGCGTTGTACTTCGTTTCTCGAGGAGGAGAAAACGCACTGGCTGCTGAAGTCCAAATCGAAAAGATGTGGGACGAACAGGAAGCCGCTGCCAAGAGTGCCCAAAGCTTTGTTCCTGCTCCTCCGCCCATGGCACCGCCCGCGGATGAAAGCGAGTGATCAGGACAAGTCCCACTCAGGGCCGGATGCCGTGTCCGTCACGATGACACCCAAATCGGAGAGTTGGTCTCGAATGCTGTCGGCCAATGGCCAATCCTTGTTGTTCCTCGCTTCAGCTCGTTGAACCAAAAGTGCCTCAACTTGGTCGGCGATTTCGGCCTTTCGAGGGTCTTCTTCCGGCTCGGCCAAGGCAACATCTTGCGATGGAAGAACACCAAGAACGCGCCCAGCCGTTTCCTCCAAAAGGTCAACCGAATAGTGCGCAAAAGCACTACGGTCCGCATCATCAAGGTCAATGGCCATCGTTTTACTGATCTCTCGGACCATTCCGAGCACCTTCGCAACCGCTTCACGTGAGTTGAAATCATCGTCCATGGCTTTGGCGAAACCCTCGCCCATTTTCTCGAGCATGCCCAGCGAGCGAGCCAAGGGTTGAGATGAGGCGAGGTCCGGCTGTGGGAGAGCAACCGGGGTGCCGTCTCCCCGTGCCTTGAGCGCATTGACATAACATTCAAGCAAACGGTTGTAATTTCGTTCAGCATCGTTGAGCAACGTCTCGTTCATGTCAATGGGTGAACGATAATGTGCATTGATGAGTGCAAAACGAAGCACCATGGCGTCAACCTTTGTGAGGATGTCGCGAATGGTCCAAAAATTGCCGAGTGATTTACTCATCTTTTCCCCGTCAATGTTGACAAAGCCATTGTGAAGCCAGTGGTGAACAACGGGTGAGTGCCCAGTGTGGCACTCTCCTTGACAGATTTCAGCCTCGTGGTGGGGGAATCGTAGGTCGTGCCCGCCGCCGTGGATATCAAATTCCTTCCCGAAGTAATCCATCGACATCGCTGTGCATTCAATGTGCCAACCGGGTCTCCCTGGTCCCCACGGTGAATCCCATGTCGGTTCCTCGGGTTTGGCTGCCTTCCACAGAGCGAAGTCCTTGTGGTCGCGCTTACCAGAGCCAGTAGCGTCCACTCGGCCTCCAGCCCCTGAGCGAACCGCATCGATGGATTGTCCAGTCAGTTGACCGTATTTTTCGGGTGCTGATTCCACATCAAAGTACACGCCATCATCGGCCACATAGGCATGGTCCTTTTCGATCAAGTCTTGAGTGATACGAATCATATCGTCAACGTATTCCGTACAGCGAGGGTAGTCATCGGCTCGAAGGATGTTCAGCGCATCCATGTCTTCGTAGTAGGTCTGGATGTTTTGGTCGACCAGCGCTTTCCAATCGCCGTTGAGTTCGTTGGCACGCGCTATGATCTTGTCATCAATGTCGGTGAAATTTTGGACGTAATGAACGTCGTACCCGCTGGATTCAAGCCACCGATGAATCAGGTCAAAGGCGAGGTAACAACGCGCATGCCCAAGGTGACAGCGGTCATACACGGTGACTCCACAAACGTACATCGAGACCTTTCCAGGTTCGAGTGTGGTGAAATTCACCTTTTCTCTTCGACGAGTATCGTGCATGCGGATGGGCATGGGCTTCATTGGGGGCTGTGATGGGTTGCACTTGAAGGTTCATACGGGACCGGAGTTTGGCGGCCTATATGGGCGACGAGGGACCAAAGCGCATCTTCGTCTCGGGTGTCAACGGACACATCGGCAATCACATTGTACGGGACCTCTTGGAACACGGCTACATGGTTCGAGGTTCGGTTCGGGACCTCAATGACCCCATGAAAACCGAACATGTCCGGGCACATGCAAGGGATCTTGGTTGCGAGGACCGACTGGAATTGGTCGAGGGAGATGTGCTTGATGCAGACGGTTGGGCCAGCAAAATGGAAGGATGCGATGGCCTGTTTCACACCGCAACCATCTATTCGACGCGAGGCACGGCGAACGAGATTCTTGACACCGCCAACAAAGGCACAACTCATCTCCTTCATGCGGCGGCAGAAGCAGGAATCCAACGCGTGGTCTACACGTCGAGCACAGCAGCGGTAGGGACGGCGCCAAAAGGCCAATTGAAGGACGAATCCGTATGGAACACCGATGCTTCGCTACCCTACACCGTGGCCAAGACTCAATCCGAGCACTTGGCTTGGAAGCTCGCTGATGAACTCAGCCTTGACCTCCGGGTCATTAACCCCACAGCGGTGTTGGGAGGAGGCTTTGTCCGCCCAACGCCGAGTGTTGATTTCTTTCAAGACGCCATCGCTGGCAAATATCCGGTCGTCCCGAAATTCCCGATGTCCGTCGTTCACGTGCGGGACGTGGCTCGTGCCCATCGACGAGCCTACGAAGTGGACAACGCCGAAGGGAGGTTCATTCTGGCCCCGCACGTCAATCTTAGCTTGGCCACCATTTGCAAGCGAATACGAACGCTAAACCCATCCACCAAGGCACCAAGGTTCAGCCTTCCCAACCTGCTTGTGCCGGTGGCGGTGTTCCAGGACTGGATCGGTGGAAAGTTTGGACGTCAACGCTATCTCACGCGAGCCGTCGCCAAGAACATGATGGGTGGGGACACCAATTACTCAAGTGCCAAAGCGGAGAAGGTACTCGGCATGGAATGGGAGGACTTTGACACATGCATCCAAGATACGGTCGACGTCTTCCTCTAACCTCCCACCAAGGCCTATGGTTGGCTCATGCGAGTTACCTTCTGCCCACAATTACCATTGTTCTCGCCATGCTCATTCATGGCTCAAATCAACCGCGAGCCATTCCTTTTTTCATTTCAGAGGCGGACCACCCCGGCCTGCAGGACGGCGTGTTCACCATCGGTTTGACGGTGAGCGGATTGGTCCAGATAGCCTACGCTTGGCACCTTTACCAGTCGCTCGATGTTGAGCGCCCAAGGCTTTGGTTTGGGGCAACCGTCATTGGAATGATGGCGGCGACCAACACCGTACTGGTCAGCATGTTTGACATGTACGACTTCATCAATCCACACATTTTGACCGCCATGCTGGCCTTTGGAGGAGGAGTCCTGTGGGCATTCTTTGCCGGTTACGCCCTCGGTTCAAAAGCGACGAACGAAGGCAGGCGCCTTCGGCGCGCAGGATTTGCCATGGCGGCCATCGGTTTTCTGGTCATGATTGTCGCCTTTGAAAACGCTTCCAATGCGATTGACCCGACCGGATTAACCACCGTGGAATTCCTCAACCAAACCCAAGATGGCATTCGTATCGCCGCCCCAGCAGAATATGTCCTCGTGGCTGGATTGATGATCTGTTTGGCCTCGTTCCGATTTGAATTGTTGGCCAAAGAAAGCGAAGCACAAACGAATCATCGAGACGCCGATGAAGTGGATACAGCGAACCCTTAGGTTGATCGCAAGGCGAGAATTTCGCTTGGGATGGTGTAGGTGTAGGCTGAATCAGGTCCTTTCAGGGTCAGAGAAAACCCGTCCTCCTGGAAGGAAATTTGAGTGAAGGTGCTTTGAATGTCATGCAGCGGCATGTTCGCCGCCAATTCTCCCGCCTTGGTGATGGAAATGCCGGTTGCGACCGAGGGTGGGGTCGAACAGAATTCCAGCAACCCTTCGTCAATGCGTACATCGCCTAGGCCGTTGAACATCTGACGGAAGGCAGATGATATTGCACCCCAATCCTCGCTAAAGACCAAGCCCATGACGAGGTCTCTCCATCACCCCGTTTAGGCCTTTTGACGCGGCCAAATTCAGCCCTCATGTTCAGTCGGAAGGTGCTTCGATGCCATCGCCAGGACTTTTTCATCGAGGGACGAGATGGGCACCTTTGAACGAGGGGTTCCATGAGGAGGTGCCTCTTCGGTTTTGAGAAAAACGTGGACGGTCATTCTTCGATGGCTTAGGAGGTGCTCAACCGTGCCACATGACAACCAATCTGGTGCGGGCCTCTGAACATCGTGTTCGTGGTACATAGGACCCCAAAGTCCAGCAAACATTCCCGACAACGGGCGTTGATGCAAGACAGGGTGGCCGTCGGCTGCAATTTGGACAAGAGCGTCCAAACAGACCGCTTTGACGCGACTTTTCCGAGGGGTAGGAAAACGCTCAGGTTCATGCGTCCCTTGGCAGGTAGACTGGAGGGGGCAAGATTCACAATTCACACGTCTCGGCGTACAAACCGTCGCTCCCAATTCCATCAGGGCTTGGTTCCAGTCGCCTGGTCGTTCATGAGACAGTGCTGAGTCCGCCCATGTTTGCACCTCTTTGGTTGGTGGGTCCTGTTGCGCAGTGTGCCTCGCCATCACTCGACGAATGTTACCGTCAACGCACGCAACCGGTTGACCAAAAGCGATGCTGGCCACCGCCGCTGCGGTGTAAGGGCCAATCCCAGGAAGCGAGAGGAGCGTGCCGTAGGTTGAGGGCAACCTGCCGTCGAAACCACCCTCAGCCTTTGGGAGCATGACCAGCTGACTGAGAGCGTGAAGGCGACGAGCTCGGCTGTAATATCCAGCGCCCTCCCATGCTTTGAGAACGGTCTCAACGGGAGCCGTTGCCATCGTGGCGATGGTGGGGAAGGCCTCGACCATGCGCTGCCAATACACAAGTCCTCGGCTCACCTGAGTTTGTTGCAACAAGATTTCGCTGAGAAGAATCGCCCAAGGATCGCTGCTGTGGCGCCACGGCAAGTCGCGTTGGTGTTCATCGTACCAAGCCAGCAAGTCCCGCTGGTCGTTGGAAGAAAGCACGCCTCAACCTCAGGCTTCAGCAGGTTCAGATACGGTTTCTGCCGCCGCTTTCTGGGCTTCTATTTTGGCGTCGTTGGCTTTGATTTGTTCCCAGACCAATTCAGCGACGTCCTTGACTTGCATCTCAGCACCAATGGCGCTCAAACCATCGGTGACCATGGTCGAACAGAATGGACAACCAACCGCAACGGTGTCGGCACCGGTGGCGGCCAATTCCTTTGAGCGAATCACGTTGACACGGTCGTAGCCTTCGTCGACGTGCTCTTCCATCCACATTTGAGCACCGCCTGCACCGCAACAGAAGGATTCACGGCCGTGGCGCTCTGGCTCAACGTCAACACCGCCGATGGCGTTGCGCGGTGCTTCCAGTTCACCACCGATACGGCCGAGATAACATGGGTCATGGAAGGTGACTGAGCCATCGTGCTTGGGCTCGGGTAGCTTCCCCTCAGCTTGCAAGTGGTTGATGAGTTGGGAGTGGTGCATGACTTCGATGTCTTCGCCGCCGTAGTCCTTGTATTCCTTTCCAAGCGTGTGGAAACAGTGTGGGCAAGAGGCGACGATCTTTTTGACGCCAATCTCCTCAAAGGTTGACAGGTTGGTCTCAGCGAGCATCTGGAAGAGGTATTCGTTTCCAGCCCGACGGGCTGCATCACCGGTGCACCCTTCTTGCATACCAAGGATACCGACATCAAGGCCAGCTTCCTTCATGATACTGATGGTGTCTCTTGCCACCTTTTTGTTGCGTTCGTCAAACGAAGCAGCACAACCGGCGAAGTAGATGTATTCTGCAGGTTCGGCGACCTTGACATCCAAGCCTTCAGCCCAGTCTCCACGCTCGTGGGCTGGTAAGCCGTAAGGGTTGGAGTCGGACTCAAGGTTTTCGATGGTGGCCATGAGCGGCATGACGGTGTCCTCTACGCTCTCGTCAAACTCCATTCGTTCCATCATGAGGTGGCGACGGGCATCGGTCAATTTTGGCACGTGGTCGATGTAGATTGGACAGGCCTCAACGCATGCATGGCAGGTCGTACACGCCCAAATGGCTCCCTCGCCGAACCGAGCGATGATGTCTTCTTCCGGCGCTTCGTCAGCGAAAAGGGTCGTAGCGTGGTCGTTGGCATAGTGGCGAACATCGTGAATGATTTGCATGGGGTTCAGGTCTTTTCCACTGGCGTAGGCGGGGCAAACATCTTGGCAGCGAGCGCAGGAGGTACACGCCCACCCGTCAATGAGGTCCCTCCAGGTAAAATCGGTGTACTTGACGGCCCCGAAGGACTCGAGGTCAAGTTCGTCAAGCAGCACAGCCTTTCCGTCATCACCACGGGCCAACGGTTCCATCGTGGCCATGGGGCGAAGGTCGTGAAAGAACACGTTCGGGAACGCCATCACCAGGTGCATGTGCTTGGACAACGGAATGAGGAACAAGAACACACAGATGGCCAGCATGTGCGCCCAATAGGCGGCGATGACGACACTGGTCGAGGGGACCAACGTTGAGGCCACCCAAGCACCGATGGGTTCCCAGGTGCCGGAGACGGTTGCCTCACCGGCTTCAACCACAAAGGAGGTCGTGGTGATGGTCATGATGAGAAGGAGGATGACGTTGCCTTCAAGTTGGGACTTACCCTTCAGTTTCTCAGGCGTGAAGACCAAACGGCGAATCAGCGCAAGAACACAGCCAACAAAGGCGATGGTGTATCCAATTTCGACAACGAGATTCCAAGGCCCCCAAAGCAAGTCAGGAAGGATTTTCTGGGAAAATTGGTTGCCGCTGGCCAAGTCAAACATGTCGGTGGAGAGCATGAGAAAGCCCCAAAACATCAGCACGTGAATGCCGCCAGCCACACGGTCTTTGAGCACCTTCTTTTGTCCAAGCCAGCCGGTCAGGACTTCAGAGACTCGGTTGCCCCAGTTGTCAAACCGGTTCTCAGGCTTTCCTTTCAACACCAGTTTTGTCGCCTTGGTGACCTGGTAAGCGAAAAAACCGCCTGAAACACCAAACAGGACCAACAAAATAGCCCATCCAGGGATGGGCCCGTAGTCCAAAAACAGGGGATGTTCCATCATTCTCACCGCTTTGGCACCTTGGCGCCATCCTTGCGAGGCATGGGGGCACTTTCAAACCACCGTCAAAACTCACATGATTTTGACCACTGTGCAAGAAGGAATATGAAGCCGTGCCCACTCATAGCAGCATGGGTGAGGGGCCGGAGCTTGTGGTGGCGAGCGCCCCCGGGAAATGCATCCTCTTTGGAGAGCACGCCGTAGTTTACGGGCAACCAGCGGTGGCCGTGGCCATTGAACAGCGGCTGACCGTATCGATGACGCCTGCAACCTCATGGAGCGTTGATGGAAGCGCCCTCGACGAAAACAAGCATCCGCACATCACCATGCTCAAGGACATCTGGCTCCACGAAGCGCCCCCCATGGCCCTCCACATCTCAGGAGACATACCACGGGCTTCAGGACTCGGGTCGAGTGCTGCATTGAGTTCGGCGGTTGGAGCGGCGATGCATCATCTCGCCCACCCAGAAAAAGGCATTGACCGAGACGGGTTGAGCGCTCTGGCCCACCGGGCTGAAGCGCACGCTCAAGGCGGACGAGCATCGCCCATGGACGCCTCGACCAGCGTGGAAGGAGGCGTGGTGGTGTTGTCCGATCACAAAGAAACCATCGGGAAGTGGATGTACACCCGTCAACT
Source organism: Methanobacteriota archaeon (assembly GCA_002704515.1). Classification (GTDB taxonomy): domain Archaea; phylum Thermoplasmatota; class Poseidoniia; order Poseidoniales; family Poseidoniaceae; genus Poseidonia. The sequence continues at coordinate 7,122 of PAGK01000019.1, read as the reverse complement.
GACCACGCCCGAAGGAAAGCGCACGTGGGAAGTGCACAAACTCACACCCCACCACGACGACATCTACCTCGTATTGGGGAACACTGGGGTGCACGCACCAACCGCAAAGCAGGTCACCATGGTGGCGGATGCACTTGCCGCAGACCCGTCGAGAATGAATGAAATCAAAGCCATTGGAACCGTGGCACGCCGGGGCTTGGCGGCGTTGGTACAAGGCGATTACGAGGCGGTTGGCCACGCCATGATTGAAAACCATCTGCTCTTACGAAACCTTGGCGTTTCCTCTCCAGAATTGGAAACACTGATTCAGGCAGCAGCCCCTTCATCCCTCGGCGTCAAGTTGACGGGGGCAGGCGGAGGAGGGTGCATGGTCGCCTTGACACGGGACCCGAAGCAAACCAGTGAAGCCATCGAGCTCGCAGGTGGGCGGGCCTTGATTTCGCACATTGGAAACGAGGGCGTACGCCTTGAATCATAGTCCACTTTGAACCACGACGAGGCGGTAAATCTCGTGTTGAACACGTGATGGACGCAGAAATTCCTTTTATATACTAAAGGTCATTGGGCATTTATATGACCACCGATGAAGAACGCCTAACTGTTGTGAACGTTGTCGCCAGCACCCGTGTTGCCGAAGAACTTGACCTCCCCGACATTGCTATTCAACTCAACTGTGAATACGAACCAGAGCAGTTCCCCGGTGTCGTCTACCGTGTCACTGAACCAAAACTCGCCATTTTGATGTTCCGCTCCGGTCGTGCTGTCTGCACCGGCGGAAAAGACGAGGACAACATCCACACTGGAATTGACCGCATGATCAAGGATCTGCGTGCTGCTGGTATCGAGACTTGGGACCTCAAGGACGTCACCATCGAAGTGCAAAACATGGTCGCCACTTACGCCCTTCACTATCCTGAGGACTACGACGGCGTCGACAAATTCACCGGTGAGCCTCAAGCAGGTGTTCCTCGCAAACTGAACTTGAACCACTTGACCTTCCATCTTCCCTTTGACAAGGTGGAGTATGAGCCAGAACAATTCCCTGGTTTGATTTATCGACTTGACGACCCAAAGGTCGTCTGCCTTATCTTTGGCTCCGGAAAGATGGTCATCACCGGTGCTCGACACAAGGACGAGATTCTGGAAGCCGTTGAAATCATCAAAGACGAACTGGCCGACCTGCTCTGAGCCCCAGCGGCGAATTGTCGGCAAGAGAAGTGTTGATGTCCTCCCGCGCCCGTGGCGTAACCATGGGGGAGAGTCTTGGACGCCGTACGCTTCCCGTGGCCTTGGCGCTTTTGCTCCTTCTCAACTTGGTTCCCGTTGAACACCATGAGGCTTTGGACGAGCGAACAGTCTACCAATCAACGGCAGGAGACCCCGGTGTTTCGGACGTGCCGACTTGGCGAATCGGCGACCGATGGATCTACGCCGGCACCTTTGATCCTACCATCTTGGTGACCGACACCGGTGTGGAAGCAACGGTTGGTGAAATTCAAGGCGACACAACCGTAGAGGTCACGGACATTAGCACTCAAAACGTGGACAACATGTCGGTCCTCGCCTACACCCTTCGAACCTCGGCGAACTTTGACAAATCTGGCGTTTCGCTGGAAGGATATGCCGGAAACGTCTACATTCAATTTACGCAAACGGAATACCTCCGAGTCAGCGACCTCTCGCCCATACGCAGCGATTTGGACCTCTACATTCGGTTTGTTCCAAGTGGTATTTCCTTCCTCGAGCAACTTCTGGGAGACATCACCATCACCACCACCTATTCACCGGTCAACGAAAATTACGACTTCCCCATCCGAGTTGATGAGCGTTGGACCACCACGACCACGTCCTACTCGCAATGGTCTGGACAAAGCGACTACATCACGCCCTTCCCGCCTCCCGAGACCGACACCAACACCACAACGTGGGTGGTCACCGACACCGGGAAACCGAGGAACACCATCGGACAAACCATTGATTACGGAGGTTGCAATGAATCCTATGAGATGACATCCATCAACAGCGATGGCATTTCCGAAGGCTACCGCTGGTATTGTCCTGAAGTGCGCAATTATGCTTGGCTCCACACGGCCGATGACATTGGACTGACCATTGACTTCAAACTCAAGCGGTACGACCCGGTGGGCGCCACAGGTGTTGAATCGTACACGAATCCAGGCGTTCGTTCAGAATGCCTCGAGGTGGTCCCTCAACGGAGCATCACCGCTCTTAACTCGCCGATGGAGGTGTGGGTCAATGCCTCATCTTCTTGCTTTTCGAACACCGCTGGTGTGTCGCTTGAGCTCCATCATGAAGTTGAAGGCTTTGTGACCGCTTTGACCACGGCTGCGAACGGCAGTGCATGGACGACCATCGATGTCGGTGATGCCTTGGATTCCTCAGCCACGCAACTGGATTACGCCAGCCATGGTTTGGTGGCCAAAGCGGGGAACAAGGTTGGTGCGACCACGGTGACCCTCGACGAATACCTCGTGGGATTGGACGTCTTCGCTGATGAAGAGGCCGCCGTCATCTTGCGGACACGTTGCATTGATGTTGTTTGTACAGTGACCCAACTCAACGCCCTTTCCGGCTACAATGTCTTGCCAGGCGACACACTTGACATCGAGGTTGCCTTCAACAACCGCGGAATCACAACTTCATCAGCCACGGATGCTCGCCTCACCACACCCGACGGCGTGGCGACCACCATCACGCTCCCCGCCCTGCAAACCTACCAAGCTCACAAATTGTTTGAGATTTGGACCGTGCCGGAAGACGCAGCGATTGGCACGCTGCAGATTTTGTGGGAGGCGGACATCAGCGGAATCAATACTGCAGACGCCGACCTGCAAAACAACCTCGGAACCATCGAACTCTTTGTTGGCCGCGTACCAACGCCAGTGGCCGAAGAGGCGACAGGCCTTACCCGAGAGACCATCCTCCTCAACGCCAGTGAAAGCTTTGACGAAGACGGTGGAGAAGTGTCCTGTGAGTTCTACGTGCCGTTCGATGATGGAACACGTACATGGTCCTACGAACGGATCGTTTCCCCATCCTGCCTTCTCAATTACACCTGGATTGACGATGGCATTTATCCGGTTGAAATCACCGTTGAGGACGAGGAACGGGATGAAACCGTTTTGATTCTCAACGTGTCCGTGGAAAACCGTGCTCCGAAGATCGAAGTCAGAAGTCAACGAACGGAAGCCAAAGTGGAATACCCAATCACGCTCTATGCGTACGCGAACGACTCGGACTCGGAGGAAGTTTGGCCCGGAGTGGTCGATATTTATTGGCCTGGGGCAAATTGCAAGGAAGGCTACTACACGCGTGTGTGCACCACTACCGCCATCAACGAGGGCTGGAAGACCTTCACCGCCGTCGGCACCGATGATGACCGTGCTACGGCAACCGCAACCTTTGATGTCAAATTCACCAACATTCAACCGCACAGCATCAACGTGCAGATGATCGACATCGATGGACCGATTGCCATGGACGCCCAAGACACGTGGCACGTGGAGGAAGACCAAGCGGTGACCGTCAAAGGTCAGGCACAGGATTCTGTCGACGACATCGATGACCTCACACACACCTGGTGGCCCGATGATGCTCAACCTTCCTTGATTCGAGTCTTTGACGGTCGCACATCTGAATTTGAAATGGTATGGCTTGAAGCGGGCTTGCACAAAATGCGTCTCGAGGTCACCGACTCAGAAGGTGCATCAAGCGGTGTAGAAGAGCGATGGGTCAGCGTACAAAACGTCGCACCGGTCATCGAACCCATTGCCTCAGTGCTTCCTGTAGCCGAGGGGCAAACGGTCAGCGTTTCAGGAACCTCCACTGACACCCCATCCGACCTTGATACCCTTGTCCGATGTTGGGACATTGACCCCAGCATGGACTCCGATGACCTTGGAAGTGCTGACGATGACTGCGATGTCATTGGCGACAACTTGACCGTTTCATGGAACAGGAGCGGCACGCACAAACTCGTCTACCACGTCACCGACAACGACGGTGCCCACGCCAGTGAAGTGCTGGAAGTGCTGGTGTTGAACACGCCTCCAGTCGTTCAGACAGCTCCCTTCTCATGCGTGGCTTACGAAGCGTGCATCATGGACGCCAGCAGCACGTCCGATGCCCTCAACGACATCCAAGACCTCACCGTGGCGTGGGACATTGACGTGACGGTCGACAGCAACGAAGACGGCATACCTGACAACGACGCCGATCTCATTGGCAAGACCGTCACATGGACGTTCAAGCGAGATGGTTTGCAATCGGTCAAAGTGATGGCGTGGGACGAGGACCCGGAACGACCCGGAACGAAGGTGGTCACCTTTGCTGTGCTGCCGGCCGACCGAACGCCGTTGGAAAACCTCGGTTCTGCCCTGGTGGGTGAAGAAGCCAACCCGATCGCTCAACTTAGCCTCCTCGCCGTTATGTTGCTCCTGGTGATGCTCTTTTCAAGGCGGCGTCGCCAAGAAACTTCCTCGGATACATGGGATGAAGTTTCCGAGTCCCTCACGGGCAACCTCTTCGCTGAACGAGAGGAAAAGATGAAGCAAAAGCGTCCTGAAGGCCCGCCTCCTCAATACCTCTTCCAAGATGCGCTTCAACAAGCGCCAAATGGCGCAAATACCCACAAAGGACCCCCATTGCCACCATCCGGTCTACCCGAAGGATGGACCATGGAACAATGGGAGCACTACGGAGAACAGTGGCTGGAATCTCAAGATTGAATTGGAAGTCAAAAAGGACATTCTCTTTTGTATCAGAACTGCAACCTCGTTTTATGCTCGGACGGACATCCCATGCCGCCTTCCTCGTCGCCCTCTTCCTCACCTCGCTGGGTATGGGCGTTGTAGAATCGTCAATTCATCTCGATGAAACGCCTACGCAACAACATTCAGAGGGCGTGAGCAGTGTCGTGGATGTCCCCAACTGGAGAATAGGCGACGAATGGGTCTATGAAACACAATTCGATGTTGCTCAACTGATTGCACAAGCGAACATTTCTGCAAGCCTGAACACACTTACTGGTGATACTGTTTACGAAGTTGAGGATATCTTTTTCATCACAGTGGATGGAATTCAAACGTTGGCGTACAAAATGAAGATAGAAGGAGCGTTCACATCTGGCAATAACGGAGCGACCCTCGATGTTCCCAATTTTGGACAGGTATCAGGCCGACTCAACATCGATTACTCTGGAGAAGACATCATCCGAGTGCGTGACCTTGCAGTCATCAACTCCGAATTTAGCCTTGATGTGAAATTTCGGCCATTGAATTTAGGGATTTTTGAAACTGACCTTGCACTCATCACCTTTGACACCTACTATAACCCTCCAAAAGAGAAGTATGATTTTCCAGTACGAACAGGTGACCGATGGTACATGCCGTTCATGTCTGGAACGAGCGTGGATGGAAGTTCTGATTATTTTGACCCGAGTGAATTCGACACCAATGGCGCTGAAAACACTTCGTGGCAAGTCACAGCAGACGGCATTCCTACGGAGGATGGCCTCAACATCAAGTACGGAGGATGTGACGATTCATACAAAATCAACGAGTGGAACGCAACCGGTGTAAGTGCTGGATTCAACTGGTACTGTCCCGAGGTTCGATTCAATTCATGGATTCGAATCTCAAATGCGGCTGGATTCACCATTGATTGGCTTTTGAAAACCTACACTCCGGTGGATTCCAACAATGTCAACCCATCGTCTTCACCCGGAGGACGCAACACGCAAATCCACGTGAGCACCGCCACCACGGCGACCTTACCGAATGCCATCGAGCAGATTTCCATCGACTACAACGTGGCAGGCTCACCGAGTATACCCATCAAAAACACTAATCTCCAATTGCGCTATGAAATAGCGGACACCATTGCCAACCCCACAACCGATAACAACGGTCAGGCTCAAGTGGCCCTGAATGTCTCCGATGAGGCCGATGATACGATAGCGAGCGATGACTACACCAGCAATGGAGTGGTCGTCTACGACCCGGTTGGTCGAGTGATTGGAGCCACCACGGTGGTCCAAGATTTGAGCGTCGTTGGCGTGGACCTTGTCGCCCAGTCGAGTTCGGTGATCGTTGAGCGAACGCGAAACGGCAGCACCACAACGCTCAGTGCCTCTATTGGCTACAATGCTCTTCCCGGCGATGTTCTCAGTTTTTCGCTTCCCGCTCAAAACCGCGGTGTGCTCACAGCACCCTCCACGTTCATGGAAATTGAAACACCAGAAGGAATTGTGACCCGAGGTGCGCTACCTACGATTGCGCCTTATGCTGAAGAACGGTTGGAAGTGGAATGGTCCGTCCCAGTCGACATGGCCATTGGTACTGCTAATTTATCCTTCACCGTTGACCCTGATGAGAACGTCACCGCCGATGCCAACCGGAGCAACAACGCTGCTTCGTTGTCCATCTTCATCGGTCGCGCACCCACCGTTGATTTGCAGGTTGATGAAGGGAAATACACCTTCGAGAACGTCACCTTGAACGCCACAGAGAGTTTTGATCTCGATGGTGGAGATGTTGATTGCCGATTTGAGATCGAATCACGAGCAGGTCTCATCGATGTCATTGAAGCGCCGGATTGTTGGACGCAATGGAATTGGTCAAACAGCGGAACTTGGAGCGTCACCGTTCTGGTGATTGACGAGGAGCTTGACACGGATGAGTTGCAGGTCGATGTGACAATCATCAACCAAGCACCGAAATTTGAGATAACTTACCCCGAATCTGTGGCTGTAGAGTCTCCAGTTACAATTGAAGTATTCAACATGAGCGATATTGACACCGTTGCCCCTGTAGGCCAGATTGTCAAGGTATATTGGCCAGAATGGACGGACTGCGGGATCATCAACGACAGCCCCACGACGGTCAAAACCTGCACCTTTACACCAACCGAAGAAGGAATGATTTCTGTCACCGCCGAAGGACGAGATGACGATGGAGAAGCAACAACCATGACTGCAGAGATCTTGGTACTCAACATCCCCCCAACCATCTCTGCTCCTTCACTGCTCAAAGGTGGACAAGAAGTCATGCCGGATGAAAACGGAACCTGGCACCTCAACGAAGACGAAGTGGCCCTCCTACG
>PAGK01000018.1 GCA_002704515.1 Methanobacteriota archaeon | reverse complement strand
TGAATGGACGGCGAACAACACCACGGCCATCGAAACCATCGATGTCCTGACCAACGCGGCCGGAAACTTCAGCGTCGGGCAATTCCTCTATCCAGAGGATTTGACGGTGGGTGATAACACCACATATCGAGTGTATGCCGAAGTCACGGAGATGTTCGTGTTCAACGGAAGCCAATCTCAATCCTACTTCGTTGGTGCTGAGGCAAACATGACCGTTGACTATTCCGCCTGGACCTACTTCCGCAGCGACGAGCAACCGTTCTGGCTTGACTTCAAGGCCCACTACGCAGCTGATTGGGACCGCGGCTTGTTCGACAATCGAATCAAGAATTCACCGATTACCTTCTCCATCTTTGGTGGATTGTTTGGTAACCTGACGGCACCAACCAACTTCACCGGTTTGGGCAACAACGGCTACCGAACCGATGCCTCTGGATGGGCTTCACTTACCTTCGTCCAAGATTTGGGCATCAGTGGTACGTGGAAGCAGGTGCAGTGGAACTCCACCGCCGATAACGGCGTTGGGCAGGTCCCAGGTGGCTACGAGGAAATTGCTTGGAACGACTTAACCAAGCAACACGACGTGGTGTTGGATAGCAATGGCGATACGCTGAGGTACAACTACACCAACACAAGCCTCCCCGCCGGCGACATTGAAATCATTGCGCGGGTTTCACCAGAATTGGCGACCGAATGGCCCTTCCCGTACTTGAACGGCGATGAAGCTGAACCGTTCTCCGTTCGCATCATGCATCGAATGAACATTGAAGGAACACTGATTCTCGATGGATTGAGCCCCATTTACTATTATGATTCAACCGTCAATAACGGTGATGGAACGTTCGGCGATTGGTCGACCCTCTTCCACCAACCTGCCTTGGACAATGCAGGCGTGAATTACAACGATGTCTCAGCGTTCAAGCCGTATCCAAAGTCATGGGACGGCACCCCAACAGGGTTGACCGGTCAGGCAGCAGCGCTGCGACCCTTCCTTGACGGGAACGGCACGCACTGGTTCATCGATTTGGTGAACGGTGGTGACAGCAATTTGCCGCCTTGCGGCCCTGTTGACCGCACGGATCCAAACAGCGCTGTTCGCTGTGAAATCGTTCCAGAGATGAACACAGGCGAATCGCTCCAAGTCGTGGGCAAGGTGACCAACCGAACCAACGACCCGTGGGACCAAGACCCCATCGCTTTGCAGGTTGACGTTGACAAGAACGGACAATTCCTTGGTGCCGGCGAGACCGCTTACACACAGCGACCGATCATGAAGGACGGCGATGCAGCCTACGATTACAACTGGTCATGGTTCAGCCAATACGGTTCAGGCACCTACGGCCTCCGAGTTGACTTCACCAATTCAGCCTACTACTTCACCGGCAATTCGTCGACCCTGGCTCCGACGGGCGCTTACATCAACGTCACCGTCGTCGGTACGACCGACTTCCAGACGACGACGCTGCCCCGCTTGTATCGAAACACCAACACGACCATTCAGGCCAAGTTGGTTGACAATTCGCTCCAACCTGTTCGAAATGCTCCAGTGAACTACACGTGGTCGTTCGACGGACGCACCGGCGTGAACTTCACGGACAGCAACGGTTTCTTCGAAATACCGTTCAACGTGTCTGCCACCGATTCGCTCGGTAATTTCACCTTGCAATTCGAGTATTCCGGTACTTCGCTGCTCAAGGGAACGACCGTGTCTCAATCGGTTTGGGTGGTTTCTCGCACCTACATGCAAGTCATTAGCACCGAAGAAAATCTCCGGCGTAATGGTGACAAATGGGACTTTACGGCTCAAGTTTCCGACGACAATAAGACCAGTATTCGGGATTCAGGTGGGACGGCCTTATCCGGCGGTGAAACGCCCTATGGTGGACTTGTGGACGTCATCTTTGAAGGAACCGACTTCCAAGGAACGTTGCACCGACAAGTCGTCGCAACCCTTGCACCCAACGCGGGCGTCATCTCATTGCCTGAAGTCGAACCAGACGGTTCTCACCTCTGTTTCTATGATGGAAACGGTGACAACATCCCCGACCGCGACCTTGACGGTGATGGTTTGGAAGTTGAGGAGACCATTGGATGTTTGAAGTCCAACATCTCCCCACTGAACCCCTCTTTGCTTCGTGCCGACCCTGAATCCTTCCTTCCCGATGGATTCGGTCCGGTGAACGTGATTTTGCGATTCCAAGAAACGCTGCCGAACGAGGGCTGCCAACCGCTTGACGTTAGCTATCTCGGTATTCAGGGAGCATGGGATCCATGTACGTCTGTACCAGGAAACGACCATTTCCGCCTCACCATGACGAACAACGCCAATGGATTCAACCTCATTGGACGTACCATCATGACGGTGGATGACCAAATCGTCTACACCAGCGAAATTGACCCACTGACAGGAGAAGTGGTGCCCAAGCCAATGATTGTCACTGGCCAACTCAGCGACGAATTGGGCGTCAACCTGACCGATCGAAGCATCCGTGTGAACTACGAAATGGTCAACGGACAAAGCGGCCCAGTTGCCTGTCAATCCGGCACCACCAACATGGATGGTTTCTTCTCCATCACCTGTCCGCTCTCTGACGTGATGGCTGGTAAAGCTCGTGTTTCGGTGTCTTACTCCGCTTACGACAACAACGATGCCTACCGCTATGAGAACAAGACGGTTCAGACCGAGTTTGACGTCTTCTCCAACTCAACGTTGCAGATCACGGAAGTCGGTCCGTTCAAATCGAGCGTGGACCAATTTGTCGCAGATAATGGCTCAAGGTACCCTGTGCTTTACCTCAAGGAATCTTTCCACATCGATGCGCTTCTTGCCCAATCCAACGGACAGGCTGTCGGTGGAAAGTGTCTGAACATTTACCTTGACCCCGATGAGAACGTTCGACCGCTTGCTACGGTTCGAACCAGCGACATCGACGGAAGCGTGGAATGGTTCAGTGGCGATCCGATTCAGAACCCAACCCTCAGAGGTGTGGAGACCACCGGTGGCAAACTGGAAGGTTTCCGTACCCTCCGTGTTGCGTTTGAACCGGACCGAAATATCCCTGGTGGCTGTGATAAGGACAGCAGCAACGCCCTCAACGGTTCAGCGATGGACATTGAAGTGCTGGTCCGCTCCCGAGTTGACCTGCAAGTGAAGCAAACCTGGAGCAACACCGGTGCCAATGGAGCCGATGAAGGCGACTTGGTCACTGGACAAATCGCGCTCTTGCGAGACCGCCTTGATTTGGCTGTTGAAAACGAAGAGGTCATCTTTGCCTACGAGTTCTTTAACGATGAAACAGGTGAATGGGAAGTCTCTGACTTGAACAACAAGACCCGAACCAATGAGCAAGGTGTTGCTGGATTTGAGTGGTCATTCGTTGGACAGAGTTGCGACGGCAACCCCTGCACCGGTCTTTGGCGAATCACGGCGTACTACCCCGGTTCGACCTACTTCGCTCCGTCGCAGGACAACATCACGCACGAAATCACCTACAAGAAGGCAGAAGCCTTGGGCGGCTCGGATGGCTTACTGTCTCCGGGCAACCTCATCGGATTCGCCATCATTCTGATGGCGCTTCTCATCGCCGGAGCCATCTACTACCAGCGTGTACAACAACAACGCCAGGTGCAAGCTCTCCGAGGTATTTTGACCGACGCCATGATGCAACTCGAAGCCAGCAACGAATACATCGCTGCCATCTTTGACTGCTACAAGAGCCTCGTGAAGCACTTCCGAAAGTACGGCTTCATGAAGAAGGTGTACGAGACCGCACGTGAGTTTGAAGCTGCAGTCCGTACCGCCTTCAACATGGTGCCAACGGACCAACTTGACGACTTCCTCTCCATCTTTGAGGAAGCCCGCTACTCCGAGCACACCATCGATGCAACCCACCGAGATCGTGCCATGCAGACCCTCGGTGCCATCACCAATTCGTTGACGATGTCCCTTGGTGAAGAGGCCATTGTCAAGCGAATCGACGCCTCCAGTATCTACGATAACCTGACCAAGGCCGGCGAATTTGTCGCCGCTGACGGCTCGGTTCGACAAGCTGGTATCGTCGAAGGCGAGAACACCGACTTCAAGATTTGAAGTGGTTCACAGCCTCAACGAGGCAAGGCACAGTGAGCGTAAGCCAGACCTTTGGCCTCCTTAACCTTCAAAGGGTGGAGGGTAGTGTAGAGGTTCATGGACGACTGGAAGGCACTCATTGACCAAGCCATGCAAATCGAAACGACGGACACCATTGGTGCACATGGCATCTACGAAAGCGCAGTGCGTGCGGCGTTGGCTGACTCCCAAATGTTGCTGGGCGATGTGGAAGCTGCGGCCATCATCGAAGCGCTTTACGGTGCTTTGGTGGCCTACTCTCAAACGGTCATGCTTCGGATGAAAGCCGAAGACCCCGAAGTTGGCGGTCCAGACCATGCCTTCCGTGCCGGCCAAGCCTACGGTGTCAGTTGCATTCTCAATCACCTCATCGACCGATTGACCGACGTGGCTGGTATCACGGCCCTCGGCGCTCTTGATGACTTTTCAGACATGCTTCACGATGAGATCATCGTCCAAGCCCGTGCTGCTGGATTGACGGTTGAGCTGCTTGATGCCAAAGGCGAAATTCTCCTCGATTGAAGCGCCCGTTTAGGGTCAAAACCAGCCCCCTCCGGCGCGATACGAGTTCATTCCGCGTCGGTGCCTTCATAACGGGATGGACGGTCGGCAGGTTGCTTCAAAGCATCGAGGGAGTCAAATGAGCAACCCAGAACGTAAGACAAACGCCCAGTTGGTTGATATGATCAACCAACTGAAAGCCCAGTCTCGCGACACCGGAGCTGCAGTTTGGCGAGATGTGGCCTTGCGTCTTTCAAAGAGCCGCAAGAATTGGGCCCAACCCAACCTCAGCCGTGTAAGCCGCTACGCCCCCGAGGGTGCTACCATCCTCGTTCCAGGCAAGCTGCTCGGCTCAGGTGAGTTGACCAACGGCCATACCATCGCCGCCTACAGTGTCAGCACCGGTGCCCGTGAGAAGATTGAGGCCGCTGGAGGTCGAATCATGACCTACGGCGAGCTGATGAACGAAAACCCAACAGGAACGGGGGTTGTTATCCTTGGCTGATCCAACCACCTACGTGTTCGACGCTGACGGCCTTATCCTTGGCCGCCTGGCTTCTGCCTCCGCCGACCTCTTGTTGAAGGCCGCCCGCGAAGATCGTGATGACAAGGTCATCATCGTCAACGCNGAGAAAGCCATCATTTCAGGTAGCCGACAATCCGTCCTTGACAACTATCACAAGAAGTACGAATTGAACCACGCNCGAAAGGGTCCGTTCTTCCCTCGTATGCCCGACATGATTCTCAAGCGGGCTGTTCGTGGTATGCTGCCTTACCAAAAGAAGAGCAGCGGCCGTCGAGCCCTTCGAAACCTTCGCGTTGAAATCGGTTGCCCAAACCACCTCTCCGGTGATTTGCCTGAAGGCCATCAACAAGGAGACGACAGCAAATTCCGCCGTGATTTGCCTGACCGCTACATCCGATTGGGTGATGTCAGTGCAAACTTGGGAGCACCCGCTCACCGATGGACGGGAGGTGACCAGTGATGGCACGTAAGAAGAAGTCCGTTGAATCCTCTGGAAAGCGCAAGACCGCCGTCGCTCGTGCGAGCGTCAAGGCCGGAAAAGGCCGTGTTCGTGTGAACTCCGAACCCATTGAAATCTTGCAGCCATCCTTGGCACGTCGCAAATCAATGGAACCCTTGGTCATCGCCGACGCCATGAACCGACTCAGCAAGGTCGACATTTCCATCACCACCAATGGCGGTGGNATCATGGGACAGACCGACGCTATCCGCACNGCCATCGCCCGCGGCTTGGTCCACTACAACGGTGGCGCCGAGGGCGTTGATGAAGAACTTCGAGATGAGTATCTGCGCTTCGACCGCAGCCTGCTTGTGAACGACCCACGCCGAAAGGAGCCAAAGCACCAACTCGGCCGTGGTGCTCGCCGCAAGAAGCAAAAGTCGTACCGATGAGGTGAGATGATGATTATTCCAGTACGATGTTTCAGTTGTGGCTCTGTGATTGCCCACAAGTGGGAAGAATACAAACAATTGGTTGCTGATGGAAAGACGGAATCCGAAGCCATGGATGCTGTTGGCCTGAAGCGCTATTGTTGCCGCCGTATGTACGTTGGACACCTCGATCTCATTGAAGAGGTCGCACCGTTCAGTGCAGCGCGCAGCTGAGGATTTCCTCGGGCCCGTGGGTTAGCTTGGCCTATACTTGGCGGCTGGGGGCCGTCAGACCCCGGTTCAAATCCGGGCGGGCCCACCATTCTTTTGATGCGTGTGGACACTTTTCATGACCCGAAGCCTTGGGGTTGATATGGCGCCACTTCAACGCAACACCATGGGACAACGACGTGCATACGGGATGATTTCACTCCTCCTCACCGTCTTACTCTTGCCAATGGCAACGGCCGTTGACAGCACGGTTTCAGTGAACACCACGTGGTCAGGGAACATGGTTCTCTCCGGCAACGTTACGGTGGCTAACGGAGCCACCTTGACCGTCGCTTCNGGCACCAGTGTGGATGCGAAGGAGTACAGCATCATCGTCGAAGGCGTGTTGGTGGCCGAACAATCCANGTTTTTCTCATCAGTCGTTCCAGAAACCCAAGGGTCTCACGGTCAAGGCCTGTGGCCGGGGATTGTCATCGAAGCGAATGGGGAGGCTACCCTCGCCAACGTCACGGTGGCCAATGCATCGGCAGGCGTTCTTGTTCGAGGTACACTCAGCGCTTCTGATGTCGTGTTCAACGACGCCTACCGTGGTCTTTCGCTGATGGGCGGCACCGCTATCGTCGATGGATTCGAAGCTCACCGAATGGATTACGAGGCCGTCTATGTCGAAAGTGGGTCGCTGAATCTATCCGATGGTTTGGCCGATGAAGTGGCTGTAGGTTTGGCAAATCACGGCACCTCNCACGTCGAGGACTTTGCCGTGAAGGAAGCAGGCGTTGGGGTACAAGCCCTCGGCGGGTCCCTCACACTCAGTGGCCTTTCGGTCGAGAATGCCAGCGTGGGCCTCGCCACGGTCTCTGGAGCNTCATCCACGGTGTCTCANTTCAACGGCCATGGGATGCCATTGGCCATTGATGCAGGGGATGCTGACGATTTCTCTGTTTCATCAGGCATTCTCTACGGNGAGCGATTCATGGTCGGCCAGGGAACCTCTCAGATGCATATTTCTGACGTTGATTTCTTTTCCACTTCNGCCGATGAAATGCGGCCGGCGGTGGACGTGCGTTGTGAAGGTCAATGCACCTTGGAACACACCGACATCCATTCACCGACGGTTGGGGTTTCGTGGTCNGGTTCGGGGACCTCCTTCATGGACAACGTCTCGGTCTATGCCGTTGAACAAGCGGTTGAAGCCTCAGGGTCAGGGCATGCGGTGTGGACCAACCTCACGGTGAATGCCTCCAATACCGGTCTCTCGGTGCAGACGCCCACCAGCGCGTTAACCGACGTATACGTTGAGCTGACGGCCAACCAAGCCATTGGAATCGATCTCCTCGGAGGTCAGCACGATTGGTCCGATGTCGTGGTGGAAAAGGCCTTCACCTCCACCGATCAAACCTCCATCGGGTTGAACGCATGGTACAGCGACCTCACCCTNGACCAGTTTACCTCGCGCAATGTCTCAACCGGCATGGTTCTGGAGGATAGCACCGCCGNCGTCCAAAGCGTTGAAGCCAACATTGGCAGCCTTGCAGGCTTGCATCTCATCGATTCCTCTTTGTCTGGAACTGACTTGACCACGGTNGCCCAGGACCGAGGGGTGCTGATGGAAGGAAGCACCTCCCTCCACCTTTCATCATGGACGGCACAACTTCACGAAACACCGCTGATGCTCTCCACGGAAAGCACCGCNACGGTGCGGAGTTTCGCTCCGTTGAACACGGCCCAATCCTCAGCGGATGCTTTGGGGGACGGAACTTTGTATTACGGCTCAACCTACAATCCAACCATTAGCACCTCCACCGCCTATCGATTCTTGGAAACCGATGTCACCTTCACCGACTTGGCGGGCCAGCCCGTTGAAGCCCATGTCTCCGTGCATGACTTTGATTTGATGAGCAACAGTAACGGAGCCCTNACCCTTCCACTTGTCAGCAGCGGGTCAGTGGTTGATGTCACGTTGGAAGGTGCTGGAACACGGGTCACGCTTTACGGTGGTCAAACGGGACAATCCGTTCAAGTCCCGGTCATCCCCGAGGGCGACTGGACCATTGCTTCGGGCCAAGACGTTGTCCTCGGACCACGCCCAGATGGCCAACCGCATCAAATCTCAGGCGACCTNACTGTGGACAACAACGCTGTCCTGACCTTGGTTTCAACGGACGTCATCCTTTCGCAAGGCCACAGCGTCACGGTTCAAGGAACAGGGCAACTCATNGGAGAAGAATCCTCCATTGTGGCNGACAGCGTTCAGGCCAGCGGCCAAAGCCTCCTCACCGGAGCAGAATCNGGTTTGTTAACGGTGGAAGCCAACGTGCAATGGGGNTGCATGAGCACACGAAANGTTCAGCACCTCAACATCATTGGTGATCTCACGGTTCAACCGGGCTGTCAAATTGACATTACGGGAGGCAGCGTGGATGGAACCGTCCTGGCCATGACCGGGGCCGAGTTCACCAGCTCCTCGACCCTCGACCTCTTGGTCTTGGACAAAGGTGAGCCGGTTGAAGATGCCCTCATTTCCATCGAAGGGTCAGTGGCCATGACCGATGAGAACGGTCAATTGTCAACACAAACCGTTGCTCAACGGGTTACCGACACTGGAGAAACATGGGGCGGGATCAAGACGGTCACCCTCCAACGCAACAACTTCTCCGACTTCGTCACTTGGGACACCAACCGTTCACTCACCCACACTTTCATGGCTTCCACGGTCCCCACAGGGGACGTTTCTGGGTGGCTTGTGCTTGAACGGCAATGGAGCCCATACACGCTGGACAATTCACTCGTCTTGCAGGGCTCTTCCACCATGACGGTTCAAGACGGTGTTTCACTCCGCATATCAGAAGGTGCGACCATCACGGTGAACGGTGTGTTTGACGCCGGCGAGGCCACCCTCTCCTCCACGGGCTATGGTGCCCGTTGGGGCGGGTTGATGCTCGGGGCGTCCACGGCCGCCGTCATTGAACTCTCAGGGACACAACTCATTGAGTCCGCACCGGCGCTGACCGTCTCCGGACTTGGTTCGGTTCAAGCCGATGGCGTCTTTATCGCCCGTTCAGCCAGCGATCCCTTGGTGGTGGTTGAAGCAGGAAATTCGGCTGAATTGGTCCTTCGAAACAGCCACCTGCAAAACGGCAGCGGTTGTGCCCACCTCTACCCGTCCACCGGCCTCATCACGCTGAGCAACGTTTCCTTTGCCGACTGCGAGGAGCAGGCCATTTGGGCTCAGCAAACCCCTCTTCTCTTCAACGACATCACGTTGGCAGGGGGCACGGATTGGGGAATGGAATTGACCGGCGTCTCAGGTTCGGTGAGCGGTGTCNACGCAATGGCGTTTGATGGCAGCGGGGCCATCGTTTCCCTCAACAGCCTCTCTCCAGGCTTTGTTTTGAGCGATGTCGAGGGCGAGGTCACTGGCCAGGCCGGTATCGTTGGGGAAAACAACGAGGGGATCGCGCTCGAACGGATTGTTCTGAATGGAGCACCCGCCATCGATGTTGACCGNACATCGGGNCTCTTCTCTGACATCACCCTCAACGGAGATGGCGTTGGCACAGGGTTCATCACGCACCACGGTCGTTCTTCAGACAGTCTTGTGGTTGAGCGCCTCAATGTCTCTGGCTACAGCCTGGGGGTCTCCCTTCACTCTGACCTTGGCGAAATCAGTGCCCCGCTTATCCTACGAGAGGCACACATCATGGTTTCAAGTGCGCTGGCTACAGAATCNTACCCGGTTCGTCTGGAATCAAGTCAANTCATCGGAACGCTGGACGTCGCTCAAACCACCGTGCANGCTGTGGACGGGCAGGTTGGGACGGTTTCGGTTGGTGAAGCGGGTGAATATTCCTCTTATCGGACGGTCACGTTGGATGCGAGAAGGAGTGGGCTGCCGGTGTCTGCCATGTTCTCCGTGAGTTATGGGGACGATCTGCTCTCACCGTTTTCGGTTGAAGGGACAACCGTTGATGTTGAACTCCTCTTGCGAACCCTCACTGAAGATTCGGAAGGCGTTGCCAATCAATGGGCTGTACAAGCGACGGTTACCGGTTCACCTGTGGCGGAATTGGTGGTGGATTCACCAAATACCTCACCTTCTATTTTGGTCATCAACGTCCTCGTGAATCAAGCTCCTGAGGCCGAACTTTTGGAGCCATACGCCGGGCAGCGAGTGATGGAAGGCGACTCTCTTCGAGCATCCGCATCCTACACCGATGACATGGATGCAGCATCGGACCTTGTCCTCTCTTGGCGCATTTATGACATGCAAGGAAACACCGTTCTCCAAGGAGGCGACGAACCGGTGTACAACATCACGGATTTGACGGCAGGCTTCTACATCGTGGAGGTCAAAGTTACCGATTCATTTGGTCTGGCCGGAACCGCTTCAATGGACTTTGAATACACNCTGCTTGACACGGACAACGACTGGTCGGCTTCATGCTCATCCACCACGTGGTTTGACCCGANCACAGGCCAATCCTGCGGCCCGAACATCTACGACGAAGACGACGATAACGATGGTTTCAGCGATTCAAAGGATGCCTTCCCACTCGACCCCTGCGCACAAATTGATACGGACGGNGATACACAACCTGACGACCTTGATTGCCCTGAAGGGTACACCAGTTGGCTCACCGAGGACATGGACGACGANGGGGACGGAACTCCTGATGTGCTGGAAGGCGTTGAGTCCAGCGGTGACGATGTGAACGTGAACGGGCTCATGGTTGTCCTCGCTCTTTTCCTCGTCGTGGGGTTGATTTTCTTTGCACGTCTCCGACGAGGCGGACCGGGCGATTTGACATCACTTGACCAGAAGCATTTGTGAGCGTGAAAGGATGGTAGACCTTCCCTCAGCAGAGAACGTCGCAACGCTCGCCGTTGCCGTTCTTGCAGGAATCGTGGCTTGGGACGCCTATTGGCTGACCAAACAACGTCGTGATGTTCCCGAGTTGGGCCAACTCCCAGGAGGGGGATTTGCTTGGGAAAGCGAAGGCGTGCACGAGATGGTTCGTCAATGGGGAAACCTTGGTTCCATGGCGGCCATGATGGTGCTGCCATGGGCCCTGCTTGAAGCCAGCAACACGCCGCTCATCTACGCCATTCTATGGGACGTGTTCCTCGGCCTTCACCTGATTTCCTTGCTGATTCCCAAACGCTACGCCATCACCTCNACCCATCTCTTCGCCGACGGCCAACGCTATCCTTGGGAACGACTTCGTTTGGCAAAGCGACAGCCAAAGCGCCGCATCATGCTGTTGCGGAATGGCTGGGGTCCGTTTGGACCGCTGCCTCTTGGTGGAGCCCCTGATTCATTGGGGGTGGCCCGTGAATACATCAAGGCCATGGAGCAAGCGCGCCGCGAGCCATTAGGTGAACGGCAAAGCGAGTGAACGGCAACCTCTTGACCTTCCGTGCCAACCCTCCGNCATGGAATGGACGCGTAGTGGCGACGACCTCTTTGTTCGACTGGACCCCGGTGAGGAAATACATGCCTCACTCCAAGCTCTTGCAGATGAGGTCGGCTTTGATGCGGCCGCCATCACCAGCGGAATTGGACGAACNCGNAACAGCGTCTACGGCTACATGGACGACAACCACGTCTACCATCGCNTNACCCTTGAGGGTGGAACCGAACTCGTGACCTTGCAGGGCAACCTTGCTCGCCGAGAAACGGGTGAAGCCTTTACTCACATCCACGCCACCTTCTCAGACGACGACCTCAATCCACACGCCGGTCACATGTTTTCCGCCGTGGTTCACGTGGTGGCCGAGATCCACCTTCGAATTTTGAGCCAAGCCATCATGACACGATGTCCGCTTGAGAACAGCGAATTCGTTGCGCTCAAATTCAATTGAGGGGTCAAAAAGCGATGCTTCATAGCCTGTCGCACCCCTGTTCCGTCCATGGGCGAAGCCGGTGCTTTCTCCGAGGCAGATGAGGCGCGTATCGCCTTCCTGGCGGAGCAAATCGCCCACCATTCNCACCTCTACTACAACCTTGCACAGCCCGAGATCAGCGACGCAGAATTTGACCGCCTTTGGGACGAACTCAAGCNGCTTGATCCACACCATCCACAGTTGAATCGCGTTGGTGCCGATGTCGCTCCAGGGAGTGTCAAAGTGNACCACTTGTTTCCCATGCGCAGCCTNGACAAGGCAACAAGCGCCGAGGAGTTGAACCATTTCGTGAACATCACCACCTCGGGCGCGACCCGCTTTCTTTCGCAACCAAAATTGGACGGTTCGGCTCTTTCCTTGGAATACCGCATGGGGCGACTTGTTCGAGCGGCGACCCGAGGAAGCGGTGAGCGCGGCGAGGACGTGACCCGCAATGCGCGTAAAATCGCGAACGTCCCCCACACCCTTCCAGTGGCCGTGGACGTGCACGTCAGAGGCGAAGTTGTCATGCCGTTGGCGGTGTTTGAGGCCAAGTACAAGGACATCTCTCCAAACCCTCGAAATCTTGCGGCTGGAGCGCTTCGTCAAAAGCACGCTGATGGCAAAGCAGACGCCTCAGATTTGGTCTTCCAAGCCTACGATGCCAAACTACCGCTTGGAGAGGCCCGCCATCCCGACAGTGAGCATGCGCCGCCGATGGAGAACGACACCGACCTGCTCGTGTGGATGGAGGATGTCCTGGGAATTGTTCCGGCTCCGTGGGAAGTGCACGAAGGAGAATCANCGGCTGAAACGGCGACGCTCATGGACAAGTCAACCCAAGCATGGGCCGACAAGCGAAGCGATTATCCCTACGAAATCGACGGCGTCGTGTTCAAACTTGACAACCTCGAACAGCGAGAGCGGCTGGGCATGACGGCGCATCACCCGCGCTGGGCACTCGCTTGGAAATTTCCACCCGAGGAAGCATTCTCCGTACTCCTCGATGTCGAATGGCAGACTGGNCGAACAGGAAACATAACGCCCGTCGCACGAATTGCTCCACAACGCGTGGGCGGCGTGACCGTTGAGAACACGACCTTGCACAACGTGGGGGAAGTCGAACGTCTTGGCATCAACATCGGCGATAAGGTGCTCATCGTACGCCGTGGCGATGTCATTCCCAAGATTGAACAAGCGCTTGGCCCGGCAACCCTAGGCGATCTTGAGGGTCGCTTCCACGCCTCCGGCGAACCTTTCACCGGACANCTCCCCGTTCACGCCCCCATTCCTGCTCCCAGCGCCTGCCCGGCTTGTGACGGCCAAGTGGAGTTGGAGGGAGCTTTTCTCAAGTGCGTGAACCTCTTTTGTGTCGCACGAACAAGTCGCTCAGTTCTCTACTGGTGCCGTGCTTTGGAACTTGATGGCGTGGGTGAAAAATTGGTCGACCAGTTGCTTGATGCTCAACTCATCANGTCCTGTGCAGACTTGTATCGCCTTACGCTGGATGGCCTGCTTGAATTGGAACGCATGGGGGAGAAATCGGCCAACAACGTTCTCGCTGAGGTAGCCAAATCCCGAACCATGAGCCTTGGAAAATTCCTCCATGCGCTTGGGCTTCCCGGCATTGGTCCGGAATTGGCTTCGGCACTTGCCTCCACTCTGGGCGACGCCTCCGGACTTTTGCAGTGGCTTGATGCGGCTCATGCCTCGGTAGGAGACGCTGCCTATGGCCCAGAAATCGCTGAGAACGGCAAACCACATCCACACAACCAAGCCATACGCACCATGCTTGAACTCGATGGAGTCGGTGAGATCGTNGCGTTGCAATTTCGAGACGGCTTGGCGTTGCGCCGCCCTCTGGTTGAGGACCTCATCGGCTTGCTAACCATTGAACAAGAAGTGGTCAAAACGGCAGAAGGGCCCTTTGTAGGCATGACATTCTGCGTCACCGGGACCCTCTCCGCCCCTCGNAAAGAGATTCAGCAACGCATTATCGATGCTGGCGGGAAGATTGTTGGAAGTGTCTCAGCCAAACTCAGCGTGCTCGTCGCCGGTGAAAAAGCGGGTTCAAAACTGACCAAAGCCACCAATGCCGGTGTTGATGTTTGGTCGGAGGACGATCTCAATGGGCGACTCTCTTCGGAAGGTGCGCTCATCGAGGAAAGTCCAACTCAGGCCGAGGGACAATCATCGCTTTCCGATTTCTCNTGATGCTTCAACCATAGAGCATGGCATTGGATGAGGGGCTACTCTTCTGCGACTCACCCGCAGATTCCATCAACGCACTGATCTGGGCTTCAAGCATCTCAGCTTCGGCCAACAACGGTTCCTGAGGAAGGTCAATGGTGGGCAAGAGGGTGTTGAGTTTCTCNATCAACGCTGCAGCGGCNCGAGCGTCTGGGAAGCGGGGGTCAGCTTCCACCATGATGGACATCGTCCCGAGTCCACGGCGGCTGGCTTCGCTCAGAATACCGGCGTTCATCCCACGAATCACACCGGTTTCCAACAGCGGGATGTCCATTTCTTTCAGCATCGAGCGAACGGTTTCATTGCACCCGATACCTACCACGTCGATGGCTTCGGTGTCTTCGTATTCCACGACGGGCTCAACGCCCTCCATNCCGCTCTTCATGCCGCCTTTGGAGAACGCATCCACCACGACACCTGCCAGCAATTCGTGTTCTTTTGACCACTCAAAGAGGGCCCAGACAATTTTGTGAACCAAGGATTCGGGGACCACCATTTCACTCATCAGGAGAATCACCTGATCGCACCCCTCAATGCTGCACTTTGGTTTTCCAGCATAGGCTCGAATGGGAGGGAGGGGAACGCCCTGGTTGATCATGGCGAGTGCCGGAAGACGGTCGTCGACCAAACCACCGACGAACTCCAAATCGAGGTGATCAATGAGGTAGTGGGCGACGATGCTTGAGACCATACCAACGCTTGGAAAGCAGGCGATGACCATGGCATTTTTGTTTTCAATGGTCGCGCTGATGCGTAGGCTTGGGGCATCCATACCCTCGGGTGAGGCCCGATACCCTTCAACACTTTCCCCATCCGGGCACCAAACCTTCATCATGAACGGTGCTCACCTGTGAGGTATGGAGCAGAGTGCGGCCCAGCCTCCAAGGGCTCACAAACTCTCACCCTCGGCGTGGAATCGCTACGAAACCTGCCCGAGGATGTATTGGCTAAGCCGCCAACGTCTTCCTCGCAAGGCTGGCATGGCTGCTTCGTTGGGCACTGCCGTCCACGCTTCCATAGAAGATCTCCTCAACATGGACCTCAAAGGCCGGGANGGAAAGGAAACCAACTGGCTTCCAATGACGGCCGAAGGGTTTCTCAAAACTCGTTGGGATGAGGAAAAGGCCGTTTTCATGGCCACGCCTCGACGGCCAGATTGGAAAGATGCCAAATGGAGCGAGGCGAAGAAGCAGCAAAAGGGAGGCATCGTGCTTCTGNTGGACCATATTGGCGCGAAACATCTGGGGCACGAACAGGTCACGGTTGCTCTTTGGCGACACCTCCAGTCGCTCACCATTGCGGTGGAGGGCGAACTTGTGACCAGCGACGGGCGCCTCATGGGGAGGCTTGATCTGCTGTTTGCCGACGTTGACGATGCAGGTCAACTGAAGGGTTGGCTGGTGGCCGACTTGAAGACCGGTCGTGCGCCCACCGAGGAACTGAAACCCGAAGTGAACCGGCAATTGCGAATGTACCGTGATATCTTGCTGGCGAACAACCCCTCTGCGCCACCCGTGCGAACGGAAGGNTGGTACACGAAAACAGCCTCGAAGTGGACCGCAGAAGGTGGAAGCGTTCTGGAGCAAGCCTATGCCGCTTGGGAAGCAACCCAGCCCACAACCATGCCCATGGACCCAACTCCAGGGCCCGACAGTTGTGGAGGGTTTTGTGATTGGAAGGCTTGGTGCCCACACTGGTGGACATGGCGCCAAGACTCAGGCACCNTGCACCAGGGCGATTTTTGCGATGCNGTGGTTCTTCTTCATCGGTACGAGCCCACCTCGGGAGCGGCTGTATTGGAGTTGTGTGAACCTTTGAACGAAACAGGCCGGGCCATTCCTACAGGGCATCAAGTCTCTGCCCGATTTGATGGTCGGGGCAAAGACGTTCTCGAGGCTCTTCAACAAAGTGGGCATCAAGGGCCGATGTTCCTTGGTTCTGTTATGACAGGTCGGGGAACCTGGCGAATAGGTCCTTGGTGTGATGTTCTTCCTTGGTCACCGTTTGCCGATGGCGAGCCTTACCAACGACCGGACTCATGAACGGAGATGTTCTTTGATTCGGGCTTGTGTGTCCTGGCAATCAAGGCCTTTTGGAGACAACAACCACCCGATGTATGATGGGTCATTGGCTTGTATTTCGCGAACATAGCGTCCACGGTGGCGGCCGAAAGCAAGCACCAATTCATTTCCGTCTTCCCTGACCTTCCCCATGGAATCAACGGGCACTAAATCATCCAGTCCACGGCCCAACTCAGATGCATCTTTTGCGCTGTCGCCGTGGGCAATCCATCGTTCAAGTTCAGGTAGAGGTCGGCGGAAGGCACCTGCATGTTCCACACTAAGCCGCCAAAAGAGCAACATGGTGGCGGCAGCGTCAGCCGCCGCAGTATGGGCGGCCTCGAGACGAATG
Source organism: Methanobacteriota archaeon (assembly GCA_002704515.1). Classification (GTDB taxonomy): domain Archaea; phylum Thermoplasmatota; class Poseidoniia; order Poseidoniales; family Poseidoniaceae; genus Poseidonia. Next base: position 16,987 of record PAGK01000018.1, on the reverse strand, counting down.
CCGTAGCGTTGGCACATCGCTCCGAGCCGATGCGGCCTGGGTAACTTCAGGCGACGAACGAGCTCCAGCGTGTCCATGATGGCTTTTGGCTGGGGAGCCAACCGGCCCATTCGAAGGAATTCTGTCTTCAACATGGCGTAATCGAAACTTCGAACGTTGTGTCCAACCAAGATGGCCCCATCGATGAGTTCGGCCAGTTCCTCAGCGACTTCAGACAGCGGAGGCTTATCACGAATGTCTTCGTTGTAGATGCCATGGATGTTGCTCGCCTCAAGTGGAATACGGATGGGGGGTTTTACGATTCGTTCCACGTTGACAGGAGTTCCGTCGGCCAAGGTGCCGATGAGGGCGTACTGGACGATTCGATCGTTGTTGGTCGAGGTCCCGGTGGTCTCGAGGTCGAAGGCCAGCACCTTCTCTCCTTCGAAAAGGTCCTGTGCCATGAACAACAAGCGCAGGGCACCCCCTTTGAACATCACTCTCAAACATCATGACTTTCTCGGTTTNNCATGGGTCTGCGGGATTGGTTCACATCGAAACCATCTCAACCGGTCGTCAAGGAAGACCCCACTTCCACTGCCGAGGCTTTGGCCGAGGACAAGGAAGCCTTTGCCAAAGTAAGGGCGGCGAAAGCGACCGAAGCGTTGTCCTTGTTTGACGAGGACGACCCTCTTCCAAAACCCGAACGGGCGGTCGTGGCGCCATACGATGCAAGCGAGGCTGATACTGATGAGCTGTTTGCCGAAGGGAGTGAAAGTTTCACGAACGTCGATGAACTTGAAATCGATGACGTTGAGGCACTTGAAGACCCATACCTTTCAGCCATTGTTGANGGAGATGTGCCTGAAACGGTGGTCTTTGATGATGAAGAAAAAGGCCNGTCTGTTTAATNCATCATCCCGAACCATTAGAAAGGGAGAGGTGAGCCTTTGGTTCATGGTGAGCCTGCGTTCGGAGCGAATCTTCGCTATGCTCGCCGCTCATGTCATGCTACTGAGCCTCGTCGCTGGATGCATGGGAGCGCTTGACACCACCGTTGACCCACGGGCGACCCTCGAAGCGTATCCGACCCTTATTCAGGAAGGGGAAATGGTCACGCTGGACGCNAGGGATTCTTCACCGGTTGAAGGCGTCATCACCAATTATGCCTGGGATTTCGGCGACGGCACCACGGCTGAGACGGTGGTTGGCTTTACCTCGCACAGCTATTTGTCCTATGGACAGTACACCGTGCGTATCACGGTTACCAACGACCAAGGCGGCACCGATGACGCCCTCGCCACCATCATCGTTAACGGCGCTCCAAGCGTGAACATCTCGATGCCCTCCACCGTTCGTGCTGGAGATGCAGCCCTGCTCGATGCCTCAGCCTCCTTTGACCCGGAGGGGAATGAACTCTCGTACCAGTGGGACTTGAACACCCTTGAGGACAGCGATGGGGATGGAAATCCAAGCAACGATGCGGATGAAACCACGTCAACCGTCTTGCTCGACACCTCTACGTCAGGATTCATCTATGGCTCCTTGCGGGTTGACGATGGGGCTGGAGCGTCTGCTGTTGAATCGTTTGAGATCAACGTCACCTCCCGGACCTTTCAGGTGACATGGATCACCGAAACGTATGAGGTTTCATGGGATGAATACCTCGAGCAAGGGGACTCTTGGTCAGGCAACATGACCCCAGGAGACATTGGCAGGGTCATGTCGTTCAATGCTCTTTTGGAACTCGACCAGGATGTGGCCCCTCCGCACGACAACTTCACCCTCGCCGTGAACATCGTTGAAGACAATTACAATCGGCGAGTGGCTACCGAGGCCGGCAATTATTCAACCAACGAACCTGCACGTGCAGAGATGTCTGAAGAGGGCATGAACGTGCGAGGCGAAGACGGCATGTACACCTCTGATTCAGCCGAAGAATTGCTTCGAACATTGCTGAACTCAAGGGAAAGCGGCAACGGGCAAGGCCCCTGGGTTTGGACGGTTGTTGCCCAACAATCTGACCCGGATGCGTTCATCGGTGAAATNGATCCCGACCCAGGGAATGATTGGACGTTGACGGTGGAAGTCGTCGTCATGCGCCCTTCACTGACCGAAGTTGCTCTTGGTACGACCAGCGAGTAATAGCGAAAGGGGTATGAAGCGGAGCCGTTTGGCAAGGAGTGGTTACGATGGTGGATACGGTAGAAATCGGACGCATTACACTTCGAGACACGCTTTCTTTGGACCTTTCAGTTTGGATGAATCATCCGGATGATTGGGATTTCCGTCCTTTGTTGAGTTATGCTGGAACAACCTTGACCATCACGTGTGCCAACAAGGGCAGCGTGCTGGCCACCACCGAACTGGACGATGAACAAGATGAGGCCCTACAACGCGACCGTTTGGCTGAACTTCGCGTGAAATTCCAAGTCCACGGAATGCATGGNCGTCTCAAGGACATCCACCCCATCATCGCAGACGGCAAGGCAAAGAAACTCGCCACGGCTAACTGGAAGACGACCCAACCCGTCAAATTTGAGTGAACCCCCAGCGAATCTTTGATAACGGTTCAAGCCGTTTTGTTGGTTTATGCCTCACCCACCTGGAAAAGGAAGTCAAAAACAGGCACGTTTCAAACGTCTAGCCAACGAAGTTCGCAAGTTTGTGTATGCCAACCCCGGTTGTTCTGCACAAGCCATCGTGGCGAGTTTGAACCATGACCAAAAAATGCGCAATCACGGTTTAACGCCGCGAAAAGTAGGGTTCTTCATCACGCGCAATCTTCGCCAATCACTGACCTGGTGGCAGGACCACCGCGCAGGGCGCCGCGTGTACGGCCCCTCGCCCAACAACGGAGAGAAATCTTGACGGTTCCCTCTCTGCGGAGCGGTTCGCTCATGTAGGTTCGTTGATGTCGATGAACCATGGGGGGTTCGGTCGCTGCTTATTTCGACCTTGACGGGACCCTTCTCAACGCCTCCAGCGAAAAGACGCTCACGGCCCACCTCGCTCGCCGCCGACCATGGCGAATTCCTTGGGGCACCGTGGCTTGGACAGCAGGCTTCCTCTCCAATCTCTTGCGGGGTCGGGCGGTTTACGATGCTGCTCGAAACCGCGGACATCTCTCGNTGGCTTCATGGGAAGTCCTGGAGGGTTATTCCAGTCATCTCGCCGAGCACCGCCTCAAGGCGAGCGTTCCTCCCCAAGCGTGGGAAAAATTAGCGTGGCATCGCGAGCAAGGGCATCGGTTGGTGTTGGTGACGGCCACCGTTGCTCCCATGGCTGAGGCGATGGCCAAGGTGCTTGACATGGACGAAGTGTACGGGTGCGGTCCTCCAGTCCGAACCGGGCTTCTGTCGGGGTCAGAACGGGGATGGAGCGTCCCTCGACGCAAAGGCAAGGTTCCCGTCGTGAAGGCTGATGCTGAAGCCCACGGGCACGATCTTTCGCAATGTTATGGCTANGGCAACACCTTGGCCGACTCGTGGTTTATGGCCCTCTGCGGTCATGCTGTTGCTGTCAGCCCNGAAGCCCCACTTCGCCGGCATGCTCAATCGAAGGGTTGGGAGNTCGTGGACTGGCCTTCATGAGTTTATGTAGAGTTAAGTTCCATGGATNCCATGGATGAGCCTTTGACTTCGGACGAATTATTTGATGACAGCTTTCAATTTGGTACCGTCCAAGAAATCCGACGGGGTCGAATGTACAAACGCATGATGGGGGTCGCTCGCGCCGCCGAACGGGCCAGCCATCTCGTCATGAACATCGTTGAGCAGAACGAAGGCCGAATGCAATTGGATGAAAATGGCCAGCTTATCATCGTCGGNAATCTTGGGATTTACCGCGTCGACCTCGGTTCGTTCATGACCAAATTTGCCAATCCTTTCGACTACAATTCCTTTGATGTCGTTGAAGTCCATCCCAAAAGTGGATTGGTGAAGGAACCGAAAACAGCATGCGTTCAAGTGCAGCCACAAAAGGACATGCCCGCTTACGACTTGTTCGCTGGATACATTCTTGGCTTGCTCAACGATGAGGTGACTTGGCTCCAGGAGAGTCTGAGTCCACTGCGACGCACCCTGTTCCAAATTTACGGGCTCGCTCGCTCACCTCTTTCACCGAGCATGGAGCAGCATTTTGCAGAAACCGTCAACGGGTCGTTCAACTTCAAGAATGACAGTTTCATGTTCAGCGGTACCAACGGTTGGAAATGGCGCCTGCACTTTGGCCAACCCTTGGCAAAAGGATTCAAAATTGAATACCAGAAACCCAGGCAGACATGGTGGAACCTCTTGTTTGACGACCATGAAACCGAAACAACAGGCCATTACACCATTTCTGGTTTCTTTGAAACCGTGGAACACCTTTCACAAAGCCCTCGCTTGCTCAAAGACGTCAACGATTGGTCCACCGACCCCATCTTTCTTCGAAAGGTGGCCAGCGATTATCCCCCCGTTGCCAAAATTCTCGCTGAGAGGTTGACCAAGGAAGATTATGACCCTTCCAAGATTTACACCTTTTACGATGAACTCCTAGAAGAGGAGCACCAAGGCGTCGTTCGAGAGCTGGATGAACTCGTTCTTCAACGGGCTCACGCTTGACCTTCCAANGGGAAGAGCAATGCAGAACAAAGCACGGTTGAGCGGCCCCACCGCGATTTGAACACGGGTTCGAGGCTCCGCAAGCCTCTGTGATATCCAAGCTACACTATAGGGCCACTTCGCCCCACCGGCCACCCCAATATAAGCGCGAGGGTACCTCCTCCCGCACGCTGCACAAGGGTTCATGGGCGTTGTTGGTTTGGGGTAAACATGGTCTTGGTAGCTGAGCGTTCTGTGGAATTCTCCATGGTTGATTTGGCCAACATTGCGTACTATCCCCGCATCTTTGACCTCGCTCACCGTTTTTTCGAATCGGTTTGGGACGATCTCTGCGGTCAATCCTACCCGCACCTCATCAATGAACGCCGACTTGGATTCCCCGTGATTAACGTTGAATCGGCCTTTCACCATCCTCTGCGGTACGGTGATACCATCACCGCTCACATCTCGTTTACCCGTCTGGGGACGACCTCTCTGGGTTGGCGATATCGGTTCTTCAACCAAAACGATCAACTTGTCTGGGCGTCAACNCAAACAACGGTGTGCGTCAACATGGATACGATGGAGCCGACACCCATCCCCGACGACCTTCGAAAAGGCATTGAGACGCATTTAGAAACGGAGGGCAAAGCATGATTCAAGCATCCGATTTGGAGGTTCGTCCTGACGAGAAGGGTCCGAAAAACCTGGCCATCTTGCTCTTCTTGAGTTCGCTCATTGTGGCGGGCATGGGTTGGCAGGATTGGCAACTGCACAATGACGGGTTGACCGATGAACAAATCGAAACGTTCCTCACCACCCCTAACAGCCAACCTGGTGAGCCAACCACNGTTGAACAATACCGTGATTTTGAGGCCGATGTCCGTGACAACAACGGGTACCTTTTGCGCGGCGTTTCGNTGCTCCTTGCCTCCATTTGTTTGCTCGTCGGGGCGCCCATGCTGTACCGTTTACAGCGAAACGGAGCCCGTCTTTGCACGATTGGGGCTTTGGTGGGGCTTGTTGGCGGTGTTGCAGGCAGCATGACCATCAATAACGCCGCTCAAACNTACCTCGGNGACGCCATGAAACTCACCTACGAAATTTGGGTTTATTTGTGCGGGACGATGATGGGTCTCTGCTTAGCGGTCGCCGCCCTCCCTCTGCTGAACGTCAGGGCGCGTTTGGCCCTTCATCCGAGGGTGTCAATAACCAACGAAGAGGAATGATTCCTCATTCAGGTTTGGGCCATTTCTTTGACAGCGCCTTTCTCAGNTCATCGTCCATGGTAGCGTTCCACCAATCGCTGCCTTGCCAAATCGCATACTTCCCGCGGATGCCACGTAGGTCGGCTCCTTTGAACTGACAATTNCGAAAGTTGGAGAGATTTAGACGAGCCTTACGGAGGTCAGCGCCTCGAAAGTCAGAATTGTCAAAGGCCGATTTCATGAGGTCAGCTTCGACCATTGAGGCGCGTCGGAAATCACAATTCGTGAAGTCTCCTTCGGTCAAATCCGCCCGGTCGAAAATGGTCCTNCGGAAATTNGATCCGGCGTGAAGGCCTTTTCGTAGGATTTGTTCCGTGTGATTTTGGAAGGAATAATCCAACTCAACAGCCTGTTCGGCTGTCGTTTCATCGTCCCTCGGATCGCCTTGTCCACCGCCCGACATGACCATGCATTCACCTCAAGCGTTGGAGCGCTTGTCGAGGTGTGCTTGGCCTTCGGGTGTAAGGATTGCGAATCGGTTTTTATCGTCCTTGCCGCTTGGGACGACCAGGAAGTTTCGTTCCTTCAGTCGGTTCAAGTAGAGCGAAAGGTTACCTGGTGGTTCAATGCCCGAATCGGTGAACAGTTCGTTCACCACACGGGGCGGACTGTCGTGAATGCCTTCGACGTTGCGAAGGTAGTGAATAGCCCCAAGCACTTGGTCGGGTTTTCGGTTGAGGGCGCAATTTTCCAGGAGGGCTCGAAAGGCAGAGCCACGCTCTGGCAATCCAGCGTCTCGTGCAGCAACCACCGCAGCTTCCATTGCTGATTCCCGTGCTTCTCGAATACGCTCAAGCAGCACCGTCCAGGTGTGCTCAGCCTTTGTGTGCATCATTTGTTCGTCAATTTGAATGGCTGCGCCCCCCAAATCTATTTCGACATCGCCTGCTTGAATCGTGAGTCTCACTCTCAACACCCTCTGTTTGCCATGCGAGTCTGTTCATTCATAACCTTATGTTGAGAAAAAAAATACATTTTTACGCGAAATTNGCGGTTCATCAAAGCGAAACCGACTTAACAGGGCGGGGGACCCAACGGTATGAGGCCTTCCCATGTTCCGCCGTCACATTCTTGGTTTTCTCTTCGTGATGTTGTTCGTAGCTCCAGCGTGGTCCGTCATGTTCGCTCAAGCACAGGGCGGGACCATCTCGACCTTCTCAACGGGAAGTGCGGAAGAAACCGTCACCATCTCGTCGGGTCAAACCTCGTCCATTGGCTTCGAACTTGAACGAAACACGACCGTCACCTCGGCTTCGTTTTTCATCAAACCCACCATCTCTGGCACCTCGCCGGGTATCCTTGAAATGGACGTCAATCAGGACGGCTTCCCCGAATGGGCCTTCAACGGTACGGGCTACGGNGGCTTTGGCCACCAAACCGTGTTCAGTTCAGGCAATGCCACAGAAACGGTGACCATAGACCCCAACCAAGGCGCAGTTTCCAATCCCGATTCACCCCCCTTCTCTATTCCCACCGGCGCTACGATTTCCAGTACCGCTCTCGATGTTGGATTTTCACCAAGCTTGAGTGGAGGTTATTTCCAGGCCGGCTACATTCACGCCGTTGACAAAGGTGACCTGAACAATGACAATAACACCGACTTTGCCCTCCTCTCTCGCACAGCCACCATCAATTCAACCGGCCCAACGGGNCCCGTCACCGGCCAGGCTACGGCCTTCCGAATCGCTGCATACTCAAACACAACGGGCATCACGCTATCCTCATGGCAAACCACCTGCGACAACGCCACNCGAATCATGGTGGCCGATGTCAACGGCGACAACCATGACGATGTGATCGGCTACGCTCCCGCTGACGACCAGCTNTGTATTCACTTCACCAACTCCACCAGCGGTGGGTTTGAACCTCAAGTGAACGTGACGCACGCAACGAGCATCATTGATCTCGCCTTTGGTGATTTCACGGGCAATGGCTTGGATGAAATGGTGTCCATTCGTTCAGGTGGCGAAGTGCACGTTGACGCCTTCAGCAACCGGACCAATTCATTCACGAATCGTGACTCGGCCATCGTCTACATCACCGACTCTACCAACAAAGCTACGCTAACCCACATGCTCTTTGCTTCCTTTGCAGGGCCACAAAACAACCCCTCTCTCATGGCGATGCAATTCTCTGGAACCGCCAATCAGGTCTACTGGGACACCACCAACAACGCCATTATCGTGAGNACCGGCACTGTTTCAGGTATCAATCAAGGGGCCATCGTTGGTGATTTTGATGGTGACCAAGACCTCGACATCCTTTCGCCTCGTGCCACAGGCCACCGCTCCATCGCCAACAACGGCCCGCTCGGCTGGGACGGCGATAACCACAACACCATCCTCACGTTGACGAACGCTTCCATTCTCGACTACGATCTTGATGCCGACGCTCACTTGTTGGTCCCAAATCAAGGAAGTCCGGACGGCAATCCTGCAACACAGACCGGCAACGTTTCGGCGTATGCTTTCTCCAGCGGGTGGGGCTATGACAATCGCGTCAGCAGTCAAACCACAGCTGTCTTTGACCCATGGACCTCCCCCCGGGCCGTTCACTTTGGCGACATGGATGGCGATGGTTCCATTGAGCAACTTATGTTGGTTGGTGAAGGCCCTCAAAACGGCGTGTTCATCTCTGCCTATCACAAGGTAGGCTACGACATTGACCGCGACGGAGTGGTTGACGTGGATGCTGAAGGATACGCCGGCAATGGCAGCAATGGNTTGTCCATGTTGATGATTGAAGACACCACGGGAGAGCTCACAACAACCCTAAACGTCCTCAGCCCAGGACTCCCCTATACTTCGGATGGATATGGAATCCAGATGGCTGGTGCGAACCTTTCCATGCATTCCATCACCGAGGGGACCTTTACGCTGAGTGGGCTTGAAGTCCACTATACGGCCGACTTTTTGGTCAACGCTAATCCAAGCGTTTCAGGCAATCTAAGTAACGTGCTGAATCAGCGGATGACGGCAGGATCCGGTCAATTTGTGGTGCCCTTTAATTTCGATTCCACCCACAACGGCAGCTTTGTTGTGTACAACCCAAGCCTAGCCTACGTCGACGGAGCCCCAAACATCGCTCTTCCTCCCACGCCNGCTCTTCGCCTGGTTGATGTCGAACCGGACCGTGTTGTCATCGAGTGGCAACCCCTCACCGACTTCGGCGATGATTTGCTGGATTTCATCGTCTACCGTTCTGCTTCGGGCCANTCCATTGACTTGCAGAATCCCTACACGTCCACGCTGGCCAACAACACCATCGATGTCGCCGTTCAACCGGGGCAATCTTGGACCTATTGGGTTCAGAGCATTCATCGGTTTGGAGTCACGAGCAACCTCTCATTGCCGCTCACCACAACGGTNCCCTACCCCATTCCGAAATCCTTCGTCCCGAATTTGACGGCTTCGGATGTCCCCGACGATGAGGGCGGAGCCTTGAACATCTCTTGGAGTTCTGGAGATGCGTCCATCGTTGAACATCGCATTTTCATTCTGCCCAGTGACTTTTCTGATGTGTCGGGCCAAGACACCAACCTGACGGCCAACGCCTCGGCCACCTCACTGGTCGTTGATGAAGACAGCACCGGCAATCCGCTTGTCGACGGAGTCGCCTACTACGTAGCAGCCATCGGCCTGGACGTCTATGGAAACGCCTCGACCAACGTCACGGCCATCGGACCAGTCTATTCACGAAATGATTCGGCCTTGAGCACCATGATCGATGTGAGCTACACCGATTTCACAGGTGGAGAACTGGATGGAACGGTTTTACTCGCTCGAATGAAGGGGTTGGATGTTTCCGCTCACCTCCACCAAAACGGAGCGGGCATCGCCAATGCAACGATGACGCTGACCATTTCAGGAACGGACGAATCCTACGATGTTGAGATGACCACCAACGCAACAGGCCATGCCGCCCTTTCCGTCGATTCCCTCTCAAGCCTAGGCCCCATTGACGCGGTGGGTCCAATGAACCTCACCCTCGCCTATGGGGGCAACGACGGGGACGCCATGAATCAGCCTCTGGAAGAGGCCTCAATCACATCAGCGGCCTTTGGTACGGTCTTGGTCATGCTCACCGCTGACGAACCCATTCCGGTTCAAACGGATGGCTTCTTTGAGACCATCATCGCCGTTGATGCCGTAGACAGCGTCCAAAGCATGTATCTGGCCAACATGGGCGTGGCATGGCAAGCCACCGATTCAAGCGGTGAAGAGTTGAGCAATGGAACCGCTGAGGTGCGCGGCAACGAACTCCCCGTTTTGGGGACGGCTGCCTACGACGGTCGGTTGACCCTCACGCTGAGCCATGAGCCGCCCACCTTCTACATTCCAGATTTCACCGTTTCGTACGCTTTGCAATCCACCCCAGTGGTCGACGATACGACCAACGATACCGACGACACGAACGAAACCACGGAACCGACGTTCCCCGATGTCACCCTTCCTGCAACCGTGGATTGCGGAACGGCGACCTATGAATGGGACAGCAACGCCACGGACGTTGGCATCACCTGCACGGTCACCAACCCGAATCCCTTCGACGTGATGGTTGGGTTCGCATGGAAGGTCGTCCCGGGCACGCCACCCGCCATTGAACTGGTCCACAACGAGGCAGATGGCGACACACCATCGCTCACCGCAGAGGCTAACGGTACCGTTGACCTTACGTTCTCATTGGTCCGAAACGGCCCGACCGAGGGCATGTTCCCCGGCCTTCAAGGCGAGGGTTTTGTCGTCTACCTCACCTGTCTTGACTTCGGTGACAACGCCTGCGATTCCATGACCGAAGACATGGCGGCCACCGAGGGAGAACTCCAGTGGACGCTTGGTGAGATGCCCGTTCAAACGGTTGACGATACGCTCATTGAGGACGATGCCTCAAACGCCATGACGCCAGTGCTTGTGGGCATCGGGGTCGTGATCGCCATCATCGCCGCCGTTGTAGGTGTTCTCTACATGCGAGGGCGAGATGACTTCGACTTCGATGACGATGATGATGACGACGAGGATTACTTTGAGCAAGCCTTGTCCGCACCTGATTCATCAAGCCGCAACAAGGACCTTGACCTGACCGCATCAAAATCGCTTGATGAACTCAAAGGGTCGGGTAAATCCCTTCATACCGATGCTCCCGAAGGCCTTGCCACCTCCTCCGGCCTTGGCAGTCGAGCCGATGCGTTTGAGTTCGGCGCAACGGCTGAAGACGCTGCTGTGGAAGAGGCTGAAGAGGAAGAGTCTTGGGAGGAAGAAGCCGCTGCGGAAGATGACGGCATCACGGTTGACGAAAACGGCACCGAATGGTGGGAAGACGAGGAAGGAACCTGGTGGTACCGCGAGGAAGGCTGGGAAGACTGGGCTGTTTGGGAAGACTGATCCACACGGGACACTTTTTACAGAACCTTGACTGGGATGATATCGGAGCGACTGCTATGGATGCAAACCTGCAATCCTATTCTTTGGTGCTTCACCAAGATGCAGACCCCCGGACGGGAGGCGTCGCCGTCTGCGGCTTTACCACTGCAGGAATGGTTGGCGTCATCTCAGCCTCGCACATCATCAAGACGCTTGGACTGCGTCAACTTGGCACGGTTATGCACAAAGATTTCCCAGCTGTAGCGCTGATTCACGACGAGGTTCCAAAGCATCCCGTCCGCGTCTACCAGGGCGACGGTATTGGCGTGTTTACTTCTGAAATTCAATTTGGCACAGAGACCGACATCATGTTTGCCTCAACGGTCTTGGAATGGTTCACCAAAGGAGGATTTGACCGCCTCATCATCATCGATGGCATCACCCGTCCAGAAAAAGAACTGAGTACAGGAGAATTGTTTGGCGTTGGCTCCATCGCTGTGGCCAGAGAGCGATTGAAACGCCTTGACATCGAACCGATTCAACAAGGCATTGTCTCCGGCATCACCGGGTTTTTGTTGGGGGAGGGCGACCGTTTAGGCATTGACATCACGGCTTTGCTTTCCGAAGCCAGCCCCATGTATCCCGACGCTCGTGCTGCTGCGTTAGCGGTTGAAGCTGTTGGCGACCTGACCGGTTTTGAAATTCCATTGACCGATCTCCTTGAGAACGCACGAGCCATTGAGGACAGCGTTCGCGACATCATCGAGAACGCCTCCCAAATGCTTCCTGCTCCAGGTGAACAGGAGGTCACGGACATCGACCCTTCATTCGGTTGATGGCTGAAGCATTGTTTGCATGATGCTCATGACTTGGTCGTGGGGCGCATCGGTGACGAAAAACGGGTCGATATCTGGGACTCTCGCTGCTGCGTGCCCTTCCGCTTGGAGCGCTTCAAACAGCGCTTCCATCTTTGGAGCCTGACCTGTGCCAGCCATATTGGGCAGGTCGTCCATGTGGTAGAGGGTGTGTTCCCGGCTCATCAAATCAGCCGCTTCTGCGATGTAGCGGACGCTTCTGCGCAGTTCACGTTGGGCGTATTCGCTGTCTGCCTCGCTCCATTCAAGTCCCATTGTTCGATGTGCCGCTAACGCCTTTTCGGAAGGGAAACATGTTTCCAACGCCTTCGTTTCTGTCATCCGCCCAGCGATTTCAGCGTCCCAGAGGGGGCCCACCCACAAAGGTCCGCTTGAACGTGCAAGGTGTTCGGGTTCAGGATGTTGGACGAAACGGTAGGTCCCGTCATCTTGCCTGACCCTCCAACCCATCGACGCCAAGACCTCCGAAGCACCGTCTCGACTGCGCCGTACTTTGACACTCACCCGAACATGATGGCCATCGAAAAGGGAGAGTACCGGCTCAATGTATCGGTCATGCCGGGCGGCGGTGGTCGCAATCAAACCCAGTAAAACCCGTACCGCATCATCGTGTGCATAGCTGTCAACGATTCCTTTCGCCCCATACCGGCGCTGCTGAGATGAGGCGCTTGAGCCAGTGAGGGCAGCGGTATCGGTTGCCGTAACCTCAAGGAAAGCGACCCTTGAGAGCCCCTGAATCGCCGCATCCAAGAAGTTGACCGGAGAGCCAAACGGGTCGAGGTCAACCCACTGGTAGGCGGCCTCCATGAGCGAAATTCTCGCATCGTTTTGCATGATGAAGAGGCCGTTGTGCATGCCCCCACTGGGGAGGCGATCATACCGGTCGTCTTCCATAGCATGGTCCACCTGTGCCTCTGGAGGATAACGTTCGTGGGTTTTTTTCAGCCACTCCAACGCTACCTCGTCGAGGTCATTGGCTGTAATTCTGAGTCGTTGTTGGTGCTCCGTTGGGATTTCGTTTCGCCATCGGCGAACACGAACTCCAGTGGCGCATAGAGCATCCAAGGCCCGCAGGTCATGGCCCGGTTTGACCAACCAATCGTGTTCCAACGCATCGGCCAATAAAAGTACAGACCGGGTGCGAGCCGGTGCCATGGCAGGATTCAGGAAGCCTGGCCCAGTCCGCTTTGCAGGACCGCGAGGCATGTGTGTGGGGCGTTCTTGGTCGGCTCGCAAATGGACCAATGTTTTGCCTTCCATCCACAGATGGCCAGCGTTCTCTACCGGTGCGGGACCGTCGGCCATGACCATACCAGTCAACGCTCCCTCATGACCGCACCGATGCTTCAAATCCTCAATAGTGAGAGAATTCGACGCCTTCAATCGCGTGAACGACCTTATGTCCGTGGTCTCGAACATGGCCAACCAAGGCGACGCCTTGCATTCGCTTGGTCAACCACTCCAAGATGTGTGGTGCTTGGTCTGCATCCACAGCGAGCACCATCCCCATCCCCATGTTGAACGTCCTGTACATCTCCCTGGTTTCAACGCCTCCAGCGGCTTGAAGCCATTCGAACTCTGGAAGAACGGGAAGTGGAGTGTGGATGTCCCAACCCAGCGTTGGATGAAGGCGGAGGAGGTTGGACAATCCACCTCCTGTGATGTGGCAGATGCCACGAACGTCGGCTACATTGAACCCTTCACTGCCTCGAGCAGCGTTGAGGAGGTCAACCACTGGGTCGCAGTAGATGCGCGTGGGATTGAGCACCACCTCGCCCAGCGTGGGCTCACCCTCGGTCCAGCGCATCAGTGAGCGCCCGGGATGTTCAGCGACAAATGGTGCAGCGTCCGTGTAGGTCAAGCCTGCATGGTCCACGATCTTTCGAACCAGTGAATACCCGTTTGAGTGGATGCCAGAGGCGGGTAGTCCAATGAGAACATCCCCGTCTTTGAGGTGTTCACCGGTGATGGCTTCTCCTTTTGGAAGCCAGCCAAGGGCCGTTCCTGAGAGGTCCAACTCTGTAACAATGCCCGGAAGCGATGCGGTCTCACCACCCGCAAGCGTGACCCTTGCTTGACGGCACGCCTCGGCAAGGGAGGCGCCAAGAGCAGCGTGGATAGCAGGGTCGGGTTTGGGCACGGCCACATAATCCACAAAGGCGATCGGTTCGGCTCCAACGCAGAGCAAATCGTTGACGTTCATGGCCATGCAATCAATGCCGACGCCACCCCATTGTTCGAGCATGGTTGCAATTTGCAATTTGCTGCCAACTCCATCGGTGGCCATCGCAAGCAGGTTATCGCCGAATTCAATGAGTCCCCCGAATCCACCGGGGAGGTCAACTGGAGCACCTGGCGTTCCCGGTTGGCGAACGCTCTTTGACAAGGCACCGATCAAGGAGGCGACGGCTGACCCTTCGAGGTCAATGTCAACCCCTGCACTGGCGTAGTCCATGGGCTCACTCATGGTCCATCCATCGGTTGGCGTTTCATGAAGCAATCGCTTGAGTTTCAAGCACCCATCACGCGGCGAGTGATCGAAATGAGCTCCCCTAAGCTTTCGTGAAGCCGGTGCCCGTCGTTCACGATGTGAAGCGAGACATGGGGGTAGTTGGAAGCCATTTGGTCGCTGTTGGCCAGTGGAACGACATCGTCCGCAGACCCGTGGAGGATGATGGTGGGATGGTGAACATCAGGCCATGAATGGGTACGAGCGACCTCGACAAATGACCAAGGCATCACGACCGGTTCCTCCCACCCCGGTGGATGGAATGCATGTTCTCCATTTTCTTCCCATGCCTTCATGCCTGCATCACCGAGGGTTTTGGCAACCAAATCATCGTAGCCAAACGCCGGTGCGAGAAGGACGAGCCGAAGGTTGGAATCCGGGCGTTGAGCAGCAGCATTGGCGGTGGCCAATCCTCCAAATGAAGAACCGATGAGCACATCAAAAGGCCCGTGCTCATCGATGGCTTCGAGCACCACTCGAGTTTGAGCAGCCTGATCCCAGCCATATTTTCGCATATCGAGCGTCAAAACGTCCCACCCCTGGGCGCGCATCCATTCGGCTTTACTGCTGTCCGTGCTTGACCACAGCCCATGGGCAAAGGTGACCTTCATAATGTGTAGACGCCGTTCACGCTACATGGATTCTTCGCTAACCGGCGTTCTCCACATGACAGGTCTGGAGGGTGGAAATGAGGGTCTGCAAAGCGAAACAGTTCCAGTGGAAATGAAGGGGTTCTCTCTGTCGCGAAGAATCATTATATCCCATCGGCCATGTTCTTCATTGTCCCGGAGGTGAAATTGATGTCGACGATGCAAGAATTTGACCTCCCAGCTCGCTGGACTTCTTTGCTTCAAGACAAGTACTCCGAAGCCATCCACAACTTGGCCAAAATGTGGCCAGACGAGGGGTCGCTCGAGGTCTCTTTTCGAGAGGTTGAGGGATATGACCATGAGTTTGCGCAGGACATTTTGAGCAACCCCGACCACCATTTCAGGGCAGCCAATCAAGCGCTTCGTCAATTTCTTCTCGATGCAGGCGAAGGCAATCTGATGCCATTCGTTCGCATCATCCACCTCCCAAGCGACCAAGTTCGCACGGTTTCTCAACTCCGGGCTGATGACATTGGACGCATGATCGCCATTGATGCAGTGACCACCAAAATCACCGGCGTCCGCCCTCGCTTGTATTCTGCCGTGTTTGAGTGCGTTGCCTGTGGCCACACCATGGAACTCAATCAGCCCAATGAACAAGAACTCATCGAACCGCTGGAATGCATCCAAATCGACGGAGGTTGCGGCCGACCGAAACGCCAGACAAGGTTCATTCTCCAACAGCAAGCCTCGCACCTCATCAATTCCCAGTTTGTTGAACTCCAGGAACTTCCTGAGCAGATGAAAGGCGGCATTCAACCGGAACGCATTCTCTGCATCGGTGAACAAGACTTGGCTGGCCGTTTGAACCCCGGTGATCGCGTGAAAGCCAACGGCGTGCTCTTCATTCGCTCGCAACGAAAAGGGGGCAAGGACACGCCTGTGTTTGACATCTTTTTGCGGATTCATTCCCTTGAGCGTCAAAACATTCCGCTTGAAGAAATCATCATTTCGGAGGAAGAAGAAAATGAAATCAAGGACATTGCACGCGATGCCGGCGTTTACGACCTGCTGACACGCAGCATTGCTCCGTCCATTTTCGGCATGGAGCGCATCAAGGAATCCCTTATGCTCCAATTGTTCGGAGGAGAAGCCCAGGTCAACGAAGATGGGACGCGAAACCGTGGCGACATTCACATCCTCTTGATGGGCGACCCCGGTGTGGCAAAATCACAACTTTTGCACTACATGTCCACCATTTCACCTCGTGGCCGGTTTGCATCCGGGCAATCAGCTTCAGCGGCCGGTTTGACCGCCGCTGCCGTTCAAGATGCCGCCGCCGATGGCCGTTGGACGTTGGAAGCCGGCGCCCTGGTGCTCGCTGACCTTGGCCTCGCTGCCATTGATGAATTCGACAAGATGAACACGGCGGACCGTTCAAGCATGCACGAAGCCATGGAGCAGCAGAGCATTTCGATTTCAAAAGCGGGCATCAACGCAAGCCTGCGTACACGGTGTGCCGTGTTGGCAGCGGCCAACCCGACCAGTGGGCGCTTTCAACCGATCAGCGATGCGCCGTTCACGTCCCAAATCAACCTCGCTCCCCCGCTCATTTCTCGGTTCGACATCATCTGGTTGATGACCGACACACCAGATGGTTCTCGGGATCAAAAGATTGCTTCACACATCATCGAAAACCGACTCAAAGGCAGCAGCGAATTGCTCGTGAAGGAGGGAACAATTCCCGATCCAACTCGCTCCGCGGCTCAACGCAAAGATGCCAAGAAGGTGGATGGGAAGTACGAGATTTTGCCCCGCGACCT